>JAURMS010000248.1 GCA_030830595.1 Gammaproteobacteria bacterium
CATCCTGCACGTCGACATGGATGCCTTCTACGCCTCGGTCGAGGCGCACGACGACCCCTCATTGGCGGGACGGCCGCTGCTGGTGGGCGGAACCGGCGGTCGCGGCGTGGTGGCCGCAGCCAGTTACGAGGCGCGTCGCTACGGCATCCACTCTGCCATGCCCATGCGGGAAGCCCTGCGCCGCTGTCCCCAGGTGGTCTGCGTCAAACCGCGCATGGAGCGCTATCGCGAAGTCTCGCAACAGGTCTTCGCCGTATTCGACGGGTTCACCAACCAGGTCGAGGGCCTGTCACTGGACGAGGCCTTCCTGGACGTGACCGGCAGCCAGCAGCTGCTCGGTCCACCGGCGACGATGGCCGCAGCGATCAAGGCAAAGATCAAGGCGTGCACCGGCCTCACGGCATCAGTGGGCGTGGCCCACAACAAGCTGCTCGCCAAGCTGGCCTCCGACATGAACAAGCCGGACGGACTCACGGTGATCCTTCCGGAACAGGTGACCGAGCTGCTCGATGCCTTGCCGGTGGGCCGCCTGCACGGGATCGGCGGGAAAACCGCGGCGCGGCTGCAGGCTGCCGGGCTGAACACCCTCGGTGAGTTGCGCCAGGCCCCGGACGGCGTGTTGAAGGCCCTGTTTGGGCGGGACGCCGAGCGCATGCGCGCGCGTGCGGCGGGCATCGACGAGCGGCCGGTGGTCAGCGACAGCGAGGAGCGGCAGGTCAGTGCCGAGACCACCTTCGAGGAAGACCTGCGAGACCCTGCCCGGATGCAGGCAGAACTGGCCGCCCTCGCCGATCGCACGGCCGCCCGCCTGAGGCGTCGCGGACTGCTGGCCGGCGTCGTGGTGATCAAGCTGCGGCGCCACGATTTCGCCACCTTCACCCGCCAGCGTCGCCTGCACCCACCCAGCGCCGAGACCCGGGTCATCGCTGAGGTCGCCAGTCAGCTGCTCGAGACCTGGCTGTCGGGACAACGTGGCGCGCGGATCCGCCTGCTGGGGGTGGGGGTAGGCGGACTCACCGATGCCGGCCAGCCAGACCTGTTCGGTGACCCGGCGGACAACGGGCAGCTGGACGCGGCGATCGACCGGATCCGGGAGCGTTTCGGCGGGCATTCGCTGCGACGCGGCAGCCACCTCGGCTGAAGGCCGGGCGCATGGTCAGTTGGGCGCGGCTGAGGCAGACTGTGCCCACCCAAGGCGGCCGAGCTCCCCTGTCACCGGTATGTACGAGCAATTCTTCGGGCTGACCGAAAAGCCCTTCGCCATCACTCCCGATCCCCGCTACCTGTTCCTCAGCGAGCGGCATTCGGAAGCGCTCGCCCACCTGACGTATGGCGTGCAGGAGGCCGGCGGCTTCATCCAGCTGACCGGCGAGGTGGGCACCGGCAAGACCATGACGGTGCGCAGCCTGCTGCAGCAGCTGCCAACCAACTGCGACATGGCCGTGATCCTGAACCCGCGGGTCACGCCCGCCGAGTTCCTGCTGGCCATCTGCGACGAACTGCAGCTCTACGTGCCCGAGGGCACCGGCCAGAGCGTCAAGGCCATTGTCGACCTGCTGACCCAGTTCCTCATCGATGCCCACTCGCGCGGGCGGCGCGTGGTGGTGATGGTCGATGAAGCCCAGAACCTGAGTCCTGAGGTGCTGGAGCAGGTGCGCCTCCTGACCAACCTCGAGACCTCTACCCAGAAGCTGCTGCAGATCATCCTGGTCGGCCAGCCGGAGTTGCGCGAACTCCTCGAGCGCAACGACCTGCGCCAGCTGGCGCAGCGCATCACCGGCCGCTATCACCTGGAAAGCCTGACCCGCGCGGAAGCCATCGCCTACGTGCGCCATCGGCTGCGGGTGGCCGGTGCAGCAGGCGAGATCTTCACCCCCGCGGCACTGCGTGAGTTGCATCGCCTGTCTGGCGGCATCCCGCGCATGATCAACGTGATCGGTGATCGTGCCCTGCTCGGGGCCTTCGCCAGGGAAGAACAACGGGTGGGTCCGGCCCTGGTACGGGCCGCCGCCGGTGAGGTGTTCGGTCGACCCGTGCTTGCCCCCTGGCTCCGCTGGTCCACCTGGATCGCGGTGGGCGCGGGAGCGGCCTTGCTGGCCGCATCCCTTGGCTATTCATTTCTATGGCGCGAGGCCGCGCCTGTCGCCTCGCAGCCGGTTACCGCGGACGTGGCCATCCCGGACGTGCCCGCAACCCCGCCTGCTGCAGAGGTCGTTGCGGCTGCCTCACCTTCTACCGGGACTGGCGACCTGGCGGCAGCGCTCTCGGGCGCCAGCGCCGGGAGCACGGGGGCTGCGCTCGCGGGGTTGTTCGGCCTGTGGGGTGCAGAGTTTACTGCTGGGGGCGAGGGGCCCTGCCTTCAGGCTGCGAGTCAGCGCCTGCAGTGCGTCACGGAGCGTGGCACCCTCGCGCTGCTGCGCCAGGTCGATCGCCCCGCCGTGCTGACCCTGGCGTCGGACTCCGGTGACATGGACGTGCTGCTGACCGGCCTCGGTGCGGACAGCGCCAGGCTTGACGTCGGCGACCGCCAGCTCGAGGTGAGCCTCGCCGAACTCGCCAACCGCTGGTACGGCGATTACCTGCTGCTGTGGCGCCCAGCCGTGCCCCTCGACCGGCAGCTGCGCCTGGGCATGCAGGGTGAAGACGTGCGCTGGCTGCGCAGCGGCCTGGAGCAGTACACGGGCCGCAGCTCGAGCAGCCTCGAGCCCGACCTGTTCGACGATGAACTGGCGCGTTGGGTTCGCGACTTTCAGGCCGCACGACGGCTGCGGGTCGACGGCATCGCCGGCGAGCGCACCCTGCTGCTGCTGGACTCGGCGCTGGCCGACGCCGGGCAACCGCGGCTTGAGGAGGCCACGCCATGAGCTTCATCCTGGACGCCCTGCGAAAATCCGAGCACCAGCGACAACGGCAGGCTGGGCCTTACGTGGCCCAGGCACCGCTGGGGCGACGCAGCACCCAGACCCCGATGGTGCTGGTGATCGTGGCCGTCCTGCTGGTCGTGAACCTGGTCGTGCTGATCCTGTTCCTGCTGCGTGACGACACGCCCACCGTAGTTGAGCCGCCAGCACAGGACGCGATGCAGTCCTCGCCAGCCGCAACACCCGAC
>JAURMS010000249.1 GCA_030830595.1 Gammaproteobacteria bacterium
CAATGGTCCGGCCATCGACAGTTCGGGTGAGTCGGTCGTGGTGGCCTGGTTCACCGCTGCCCAGGACCGGCCGCGGGTGAGGATCGCCTGGTCGATGGATGGCGGCCAGCATTTCGAAGAGGCCGTCGAGGTGCCGGCCACAGCCGCCCTGGGCCGCGTGGACGTCGTCGCCATCAGCGAGCGCGACGCCGTGGTCAGCTGGCTGGAGCAGGTCGAGCAGCATGCCAGCCTGCGGCTGCTGCGAGTCAGCGCTGGGGGTGAATTCGGGTCGGTGAGGGAGGTGAGCCGTACGGCGGCAGGGCGTCCCTCGGGTTTTCCTCAGATGGTCCGCGGTGGCGACGGGCTGGTGCTGGCCTGGACGGAGGTCCAAGGCGAATCCAGGACCGTCCGTGCAGCCACCCTGGGCCTGCCGGACTGAGCGCCGTGGAGCCTGTTTTCGAGGCAGCGGACTGCGAAGTGACGAGCGTTGCCGGCGGCCGGCTGCTGCGCCTGCGAGCAGCGGAGCGCGGGTGCCTGCTCGAGCACTGGTCAGGCCCCCTGCTTCCAAGCCGCCTGAGCGGGCTGGCGGTTTGCCTGATTGGAGAGAACGGCTGTCGGCTGCAGGCCAATGAGGGATGCTTCGAGGGCCGCATCAGCGGCTACCAGCTGATCGTCGACGCGCCGGCCCTGTTCGAGCCCCTGGTTCGACCGTTCGAGGTGAAGCCGTTCCCGAAGCGGGTGGCGCTCGTCCTGTTGCGCCTGCTGCGGTGGCCGGGTGGCAGCACCCTGCTCAGGGCCTGGCATGAGCGCAGGCGCTGAGGCGGCAGAAGCGCATTCCAAGTATTTGTTTTGCTTGATTTAGCGCAATCCTGCGGGTAGATTCGCGAAGTTTTTTCAGGCTCCCCCACATTGAGTCCCCCATGACCCCGACGGCTTGGAAAGTGCATAAATTTGGCGGCTCGAGCGTTGCGGACGCCGACTGCTTCCGGCGGGTCGCCCACATCGTGGAGTCGGATCCGGCACCGCGCGTGGCGGTGGTGTTGTCGGCGGCGCGTGGGGTCACTGATCGGCTGCTCGGCATGGTGGCGGCGGCAGAGCGTAGAGACCGAGCCGCCTACGATGCGGCGCTCGATGAGATCGCGGGCCGGCATGCCGGCATGGCCGAGGAGCTTCTCGGCGCGGAGGGCTCTGAGGCTTTCCTGGCTGGGTTTGGTCAGGATGTGGAGGACATCCGCGGCATCCTGCAGACCGTCTCCCTGATCCGCTCCGCTGGCGAACGAGTCAGGGACCTGGTGGCCGGCTTTGGCGAGATCTGGTCTACCCGCCTGTTCACTGCCTTCCTGCAGGCCCGCGCCAAGCGCGCGCCCGTCAGCTGGATCGATGCCCGTGAGTGCCTGGTAGTCGAGTGGGGTCCGCTGGGACCGGGCGTGCAATGGGAACTTAGCGAGGAGCGGGCGGCCGTTCGTAGCGAGTTTGCCCGGGACGGTCTGCTGGTGATTACCGGTTTCATCGCCGTCGATCCGCAGGGCCTGCAAACAACCCTCGGCCGTAACGGCAGCGACTATTCGGCCTCCATTTTCGGCGCGCTGCTCGGTGCCAGCGAGATCGTGATCTGGACCGACGTGGACGGCGTGCTGTCGGCAGATCCCCGGCGCGTGCCCGAGGCGCGTCTGATCGAAGCACTGTCCTACAACGAAGCCATGGAACTGGCCTATTTCGGCGCCAAGGTGATCCATCCGCAGACCATGGCCCCGGCGGTCGAGCGGCGTATTCCCATCCGGATCCGCAACACCTTTGCCCCCGAGGGCCTGGGCACCGTGATCTGCGAGCGGGCCGAGGGCGCAGAGACCGTCAAGGGCATCACCAGCATCGACGCGGTGGCCCTCGTGAACGTGGAGGGGGCTGGCATGATCGGTGTGCCGGGCACGGCACAGCGTCTGTTCGGTGCGCTCCGTGACGAGGACATCTCGGTCATCCTGATTTCCCAGGGCAGCTCCGAGCACTCCATCTGCTTTGCGATCC
The DNA here is from genome assembly GCA_030830595.1 of Gammaproteobacteria bacterium. GTDB lineage: Bacteria > Pseudomonadota > Gammaproteobacteria > Steroidobacterales > Steroidobacteraceae > SG8-30. Next base: position 2,002 of record JAURMS010000249.1, read on the forward strand.
CCGAGACCCAGGCCGCACTCGCCGACCGGGTCTTGCGACGGGCCTTCAGCGCTGAACTACGTGAAAACCAGATCCAGAGCGTGGAGGTCAGCGCTGGCTGCGCCATCATCGCCGTCGTCGGCGACGGCATGGCCGGCAAGCATGGTGTCGCCGCCATGGTGTTCGACGCCCTTGGCTGGGCAGGTGTCAACGTCAAGGCGATCGCACAGGGCGCATCGGAGCGCAACATCTCGGCGGTCATCGGCGGCGAGGACGTGACCCGCGCGCTGCGTGCGGTGCATGCAGCCTTCTATCTCTCGCCCAATACGCTGTCCATCGGCGTACTGGGGCCGGGCACGGTGGGTTCCGTGCTGCTCGACCAGCTCTCCTCGCAGGTGGCACGGCTCAAGCAGGACTTCAACGTGGATCTGAGGGTTCGGGCGATTGCGGGTTCGCGCAACATGCTCCTCGCCGAGCCTGGCGTCGACCTGGCGCGTTGGCGCGAGCTGATGAAGGACGGGCAACCGACCGACCTCAAGGCATTTGAGTCGCATGTCGTCACCGACCACCTTCCGCACAGTGTCATCATCGACTGCACTGCGGACGATGATGTGGCGAGTCACTACGCCGGATGGCTGGCTCGGGGCGTACACGTGGTGACGCCCAACAAGAAGGCCAACAGCGGCAGCCTGGCCTACTACCGCCAGCTACGCGAGGCGCGGCGCGAGTCCGGTGCCCATTTTCTTTATGAGGCCACGGTCGGCGCCGGCCTGCCGATCGTCACCACCCTGCGTGACCTGCGGGATACCGGTGACGAGGTGCGACTCATCGAGGGCATCTTTTCCGGGACCCTTGCGTATCTATTCAACGTGTTCGACGGTAGCAAGGCCTTCTCCTCGATCGTGCACGAGGCCAAGAACCTGGGCTACACCGAGCCGGATCCGCGTGATGACCTCTCCGGCACGGACGTCGCCCGCAAGCTCATCATCCTTGGGCGGGAAATCGGCCTGCAGCTGGAGATGGAAGACGTCGAAGTGGAGAGTCTCGTGCCGGAAGCCCTGCGTGCCTGCTCGGCCGATGAATTCATGGACAGGCTCGGCGAGGTCGACGGGCCCATGGCCCGCCTGCATGCCGAAGCGGCGGCGGCGGGCGAGGTATTGCGCTATGTGGGTCGCCTGACGGCCGACGGTCGGGCCACGGTCGGCATCCAGCGACTGAGCGCGGCCCACCCGTTCGCGCACCTCGCCTTGACGGACAACATCGTTCGCTTCGTTACCGCCCGTTATGCCGACAATGCCCTGATCGTCCAGGGGCCCGGGGCCGGTCCTGCGGTCACTGCCGGCGGGGTGTTCGGCGACCTGCTGCGCCTCGCCGCTTACCTCGGAGCCAGGTTGTGAGCGGCCCGGCTCAGCCGGTGACGGCCTTCGCGCCAGCCACGGTTGGCAACGTGGGGATCGGCTTCGACATCCTCGGTCACACGGTCAGCGCCGTGGGAGACAAGGTCACGGCGCGACGGACTGAATCCCCTGGCGTGCGGATCGCCTCGATCACCGGAAGCCCCGCCGCATTGCCCCTCGAGCCGGAAAAGAACACGGCGGGCATGGCCCTGGTGTCAATGTCCAGGGCACTCAGCCTGCCGTTTGGTATCGAGATCGAGATCCAGAAGGGCATTCCCCTGGGCTCGGGTCTCGGTGGTTCGGCGGCCTCTGCAGTGGCCGCGGTGGTGGCCGCCAACGCCCTTCTGGATGAGCCCCTGGACAAGCTGTCGCTGCTCAAGTTCGCCATGCAGGGTGAGGCGGTGGCCAGCGGTTCGGTGCATGTCGACAACATCGCGCCTTCGTTGTTCGGCGGCCTGGTGCTGACCGTCGGAATCGACCACCCGCGCACCAAGCAGATACCAGTACCCCCTGGCATCCGCTGCGTGCTGGTCCATCCTCACATGTTCCTGTCGACGCGCGAGGCGCGGCGGATCCTGAAAAAAAGCATCGACCTGTCCGACCTTGTCTGGCAGACCGCGAACCTGGCCGGCTTCCTGAGCGGCTGCTACAGCAACGATCTCGACATGATCCGGGATGCCTTCGAGGACGTCATCATCGAGCCGCAGCGCTCGCAGCTGATTCCCGGTTTCAAGGCCGTCAAGCAGGCTGCCATGGTCAACCGGGCCTTGGGTTGTTCCATTTCAGGGGCGGGACCGACCGTATTCGCCTGGTGCGAGGAAGCCTATGCCCAGGGCATCCGCGCTGCCATGGTCGAGGCCTTTTCCGACCACAACCTGGCCTGCGACCACTGGATTTCCGCGATCGACGAGCAGGGCGCACGGATCGTCGACGCCTGATGGATTGCGTCAGCACACGAGACCGGAGCTTGCGCGTATCCCTCGGTCAGGCCCTGCGCGAGGGCCTGGCGCCGGACGGCGGCCTGTACGTGCCATGCGAGCTTCCAGGTTTTGTCCCGGAGGACTTTGCCGGCCTCGATAACCTGCCGTCCGTCGCCGAGCGCCTGCTGCAGCCCTTCTTCGAGGACGAGCCGCTGGCGCCCAGCCTGAGCGAGATCTGCAGGGAGGCCTTCAATTTCCCCATCGCCCTGCTGCCCCTCCAGCGCAAGGGTCACGCCTTTCATGCCCTGGAGCTGTTCCACGGGCCGACCGCCGCATTCAAGGATTTCGGCGCCCGTTTCCTGGCGGCCTGCATGGTTCGCCAGCCACAGTCCCCGACCGGAGTCACCATTCTGGTGGCCACCTCCGGCGATACCGGAGGGGCAGTAGCCGCAGCCTTTCACGGCCGACCCGGGGTCTCCGTGGTCATCCTGTTTCCTGATGGGCGGGTGTCGCCCCGTCAGGCCCATCAACTTTGCTGCTGGGGTGGCAACGTCGCGGCCTATCGGGTTGCCGGGGAATTTGACGATTGCCAGGCGATGGTCAAGGCTGCACTGGGTGATCGAGCGCTGCAGGCCGCACGGCCACTGTCGTCTGCCAACAGCATCAACATCGGGCGCCTGCTGCCGCAGTGCGCGTACTACGCCTTTGCCAGCCTGCAGCTCTGGCGTGAGAGTGGACTCAAGGCCGACTTCATCATTCCCTCCGGCAACCTGGGCAACGCCTGCGCCTGCCTCCTGACACGAGCCATGGGTCTCCCGGTGGGTCGGGTCGTACTGGCCCACAATGCCAACCTGACGGTGCCCGAATTCATGGCTGGCGAGGGGTGGCAACCTCGGGCCAGTGTGGCTACCCTTGCGTCTGCCATGGACGTCGGGAACCCCAGCAATATGGAGCGGATTCGCTGGTTGTACCAGGATGAACACCTGCTCAGGCAGGCGCTCACGGCGACAGCCGTGCTCGATCCGGACATTCGCCGGCGTATCGTCGCCGATCACCGCGAGCTGGGCGTGACCTGGTGTCCCCATACGGCGACCGCTGCCGAACTGCACGCGCGGTGGGTCGAATCCGGCACCGCCGACGGGCAGTGGGTGGTGGTGGCCACTGCCCATCCGGCCAAGTTCGAGCAAGTGGTGGAACCGCTGATTGGCGAAGCCGTCGACTTGCCGCCAGCCCTTGCCGAGCTGTTGCACCGTCCCGCCCAGTCCAGCCGCCTGGATGCGAGCCCTGCGGCCCTGCGTGCTGCGCTGCTGGGGGCCTGACGTGCAGCAGTCATGGCTACCGATCCTGCTGGGTGTCGTCCTGGTCGCTGGCCTGGGTGGCCTCGGCTACCTCGGCGGGCGAGCCTGGGGTAAGGCCACGCAGGGTGCCCGCGCCCGCAAGCGGCTCCTGCGCTGCGCCAACGAGTACCTCACGGATGTCCTGTTGCCGGACGGGATCGAAGGCAGCCTGCATGTCGATTATGTGCTCCTGACGCGCTTCGGCATCCTGGTCGTGGACTTCCGCGACCTGCAAGGGGTGGTCTTCGCGGCCGAGCGGATGGAGGAGTGGGCAGTGATGGACGGCTCACGTCGCTCGTCGCTGCGTAACCCGCTGGGCGGGCTGTACGACCGCGTGCAAAGCGTGCGGCA
>JAURMS010000250.1 GCA_030830595.1 Gammaproteobacteria bacterium
CAACACCACCGGCCGCTTGCCACCCTGGCGCGGCACGGGCGTACGAAAGGACGTCGGTTTGATCACCAGTACGTCGCAGGCAAGCTGGTCGATGACCCGCTCCGCGGTATGGCCGATGAACAGGCGTTTGAGCCCGCTGCGCGAGACCGCGCCCATGACCACGAGGCCTGCATCCATCTCGCCGGCGAGCACCGGCAGGTCGAGCGCGGGCAGGCCCGGCTGGAGATGCCGCCGGCGCGGCCCGACTCCGTGGGGCCGAAGCAGGGCATCGAAGGCCTTGCGGGTCTCCAGCAGGTGTCGTTGCGCCAGGTCCACCGGCAGCGCCACCGGCTCCATGATGCCCCCGGTAGCCATCGGCGTGACCCGCGGATGGATGTGGGCCACGTGCAGCTGTCCCTTGAACAGCGCCGCATAGTCGGCCGCCTCGGCCAGCAGTCGCTCATCGAGGCTGGCGGGCTTGGCGTGCGCATGCAGGGGATCGACGGCCGCCAGCACCTTCAGCTTGTCATGCGGCCGGTCGTTCTTGACGAACAGCACCGGGCACGGACACAGTCGGATGAGCTGCCAATCGGTGTTGGTGAGCATGACCCGCGCCAGCCGGCCGTGACGATGACTCTCGGACACCACCAGGTCGCTTTTCTCGCGCAGCACCTCGCGGACCAGGCTTTCGTGCACGGGGTAGTCCCAGCGCACCCTGATGAACACCTCGATGCCCTCCGCCCTCAGGGGTGCGGCCAGTCTCTCCAGCTGGGCCTTGCGCACTTCGACCGCAGCAGCGATGTCCTTCTCCAGGGCCGCCGGGTCGTAGAAGCGCTCGCCCGCCACGTAGGGGCTGTAGAAACTGTGAAAGAGGGTGATGCCCGCGCCGCTGCGCCTGGCGATGGCCGCTGCCTTCTCCGTCGCCAGGGAGCGACGGGACGCCGGGTTCGCAATGGCAACCAGAATCCTTTGGGGCTTCATGGGGTCCCTTCCTGTTGGTACTTATTCGCTTCTTGCAGCCTAACGCGACAGGTTAGGATCGGGCATCGGCGAAAGCCCCTAGCCCGGAGTGGCGACTACCTAGCATGGACCAGGCGCAAGCCAAGCCAGGGACTCGTGGACAGGCGGCCTACCCCTTGGCGTTGCTGGCCGTGTTCTGCGTGCTGTGGGTGGGGCTGGCCATCGACCCCTTGTTCCGCCAGGACTGGCTGCTGGAGAACCTGCTGGTGATCATCGCCGTGCCGGGGCTGGTGCTGGCCTGGCGCCGCTGGCCATTCTCCAACCTGACCTACACCTGCCTGTTCGTGTTCCTGGTCTTTCACGAAATCGGCTCTCATTACACCTATTCGCTGGTGCCCTACGACGCCTGGTGGCACACCCTCACCGGCCGATCGCTTGACGAACTGCTGGGTTTCGAGCGCAACCACTACGACCGGCTGGTGCACTTTCTCTACGGCCTGCTGGTGACCCCGGCAGCGGTCGAGTTGTTCGGGCATTACGGCCGCTATCCACGCACCTGGGCTTTCCTGTTCCCGCTCTTTTTCGTCACCGCCCACTCCGTGATCTACGAACTCGTCGAGTGGGCAGCCGCGTCGGTCTTCGGCGGCGAACTGGGGGTCGCCTACCTGGGCACCCAGGGCGACGTGTGGGATGCGCAGAAGGACATGGCGCTGGCGCTTGTCGGGACGTTACTGGCCTTGATGGCATTGAGCGCTGCCGGAAAACTCCCAACGGATGCTGCCGAGACCGCGCCCCTTACTGAATAAACTTATTGCGCAACTGCTTGACGGCCTTCTCAACTTCCTTTGGCTTGCGCTGTTCCTGGGCAGACCTGGCCTGCTCAAACCACTTGCCATCAGCCTTCGCGAAAGCCTCGCCAACGTCCCTGCCAGCCAAAGCGATGAGCCTGCCAAATTCTTGCGGGACATCAAGCTCCTTGTCTCGCGCAAACAAGTCCGACTGGACGGACTTCAGGGGAAGTTCCAGCAGGATCGCTTCCCGATCTTTGGTCTCCTCGCCATCAACTACCCGAAACAGGAACCTCGCAGCGAAAGTCTGGCCACGGTTGGCGGTCGCGCTTTGACTGACTTGACTTGTCTCGATAAAACGCAACTCATCCACCACCAGGATCATCGAGCGGTCGGCGGCCGGTGGCTTGAAATCGATCGTAGCCCTACGATCCGAGATGCTGAGAACCAGCTTTTGCGAAGCCGAGCTCGCCCCAAATGGCACGACTGGGATATTGAGCCCTTTGGCCACTTGCCATTCGAGGGTCGAGGCGGCGCGGTAGGGCAACTGCTCGATCACCCTCGCCTGGTCCGCGTTGGATGCATACTGCTGCAACAGCTCCCGCGCACTGGGGGATAATTCGACTGGTGCAACGCGCAGCCAGACTGACTTTTCCCGGATCTGCAACTTTGACGCCTCGTCGGTCCACTTGGCGACAATATCCTCCATCTCTTCCGCCGGCCCTGGATTGACGAGCATTCTGGCGAAGATCCTTGCCCTGCCCTCTGGAGTCTGGTTCGGATCCTGGACCGTCGCATACTTCACGGATACCGGAATATTGTTGACGATGCGCTGTCTTGAGTTTTGTTGTGAGACATTCACTACAAGCACTGCGGCTTCAATCGTATAAATCTCAACGGCGACTTCGTCAACCCGCCGATAGTCCACATAGTCGGAGATAACGGAAAAAAACAGCACATAGGAGTCCTGCAGATAATCGGCACCCGCAGGCACGAATCGCAGGTCTTGACGTTGCAGCAATGCAGACTCCAGTGAACGCTGCAGTCGCAGGGACAGTTGGTCAGCCATTTCCGGATCTAATTCGCCAGCCTTCACGATGTTGGGTGCCAGTTGCCCAACTTGATCGGAAGGCGCAAGGAAACCCCATCCTCCCCAGGCGATGGGAGTCGGCTCTGCGACGACTGCGTGAGGAACGACCAGCAGAAACAGGCTGGCTGCCAACAGAGGCAATTTATTCATCGCTGGTACAACCCGGTGGGACGAACCGGCTGACGACAGGACTGCGGGCTGTAGTCGAGTATCTGGCCATCCTTGATGTAGAAAAGGTGATGACAGGCGTTCAATGACGCGCTGCACTCGGCGAAGGCAGCCCCTGAAACCCAATTACCCGCACCTACCGAACCATCCAGAGCCGTGCAATTGGTTGGAGTAAACATACGGGAGTAATTGCGTATCTCGATGCCAGAATCTGTTCGGGTTCGAACCATGCGGCTACCAGTCAAGCCGGGATGCACCTCCAACGCCGCCAGTGGCAGGCCTTTCCAACTGGGAGTTGCACACCCTGCCAACACCAACACGGCCAACATCAGGCCAGCCGCTGCCACGCACTTCCTCGCCGACATGAGCATGCTTGATTTCATTTTTCAGTACCCTTGTATTCAGAATCACCGGCCACGCGGACCGACCAGTCAACCAATTCACGCGCGACGTCCAGGACTTGGACGGTTACGATGCGGCGGAACATCGGGTCGCTTGGCAACCAGGTCATGCCCGTATTGAAAAACCTTGCCGAAATGGACCCGGGCGCTGACCTGCTGATCAATGCCTGTATCTCTTCTTTCCTGGCATCACTGACCGCACCACAATAAAAATCCATCCCTTTCAGGCTGTCCGCGACCAATGAGCCCCCTTCTACGATGGACTCCAACTTGATCAGGTGTTTCCATCCAAAGACCTCCAGCAGGACGTACGGCAGCTCCTCGGAAAGACCGGTTGTGTCTGCGCCCGGGTGGATTCCGATTACCACGCAATTTGGTTGGCCCTCATCCACCTGCTCCCTGAACCCCCGATATGCACTGCCCCACCTCTTGGCCAGCGCTCCGGAAATCTCGATGCTGGCAAAAACGCCGAGCATGATCCCCATGGGGTAGGCCACGTCGATCAACAGGTTTGCATAACTGGCGGCTACGAGGCAGACCGCGCCGAGCGAGAACTCGATGACCACGAAGGATATTTCCAACACGTCATCTTCCACCCCGAGGTAGCGGGCGAGCAGTAACCCCCACGCCGCTGCCAAACACAGCAGGAATTCTGCCCATGACGGCACCAGGCGCAACCAGGTACCACTCAGGGCGTCGTCCACGGCGGTCGCCAGGATCTCGTTCGAATCCTGCAACTTGGTGACGGCGGTAGGGATGACCTGACCTACACCCGGGGCAGACACACCAATTACTACGAACTTTCCTGATAACGAACCCCGTCCCTCACCACTCAGCAAGTAATCACCAAGGGAAATTCGCTGGTAGCCACCCCGCTTGTTGCGCCAGTTGAGGGCAAAGGTATCTGGCAAGGGTTTTGCCTCGAATCCTGCAGCCTGGATGGCGGACGACACCATGGATGGCAGTACCCAACCGTTATAAATGGGTTGGTACTGATAACGACGAAGGATCCCGTCCTGGTCTGGTTCGTTATTCGTTACCCCGAGACGATCCAGCATACCGGATAGCCCCGGGAGGATTGCAGCCAGCGTTGCTTCCGGATTGCCACCGCCCTCCGCCGGGACGGCACCAGGAAGACTCGACAGCGTCAGGCTGCTCTCGTCATCATTGTCGGGATCCAAGCGGATCAGCGGATAAACGACCTTGTCACTGGTAGAGGCAACGTAATCCAGAAGCGCATCACCGTCGGGGTTGGACAGATCCGGATCCGAGATCATCACATTGAAGAGTACGGCAGAGGGATCCTCCGCAAGGATCGACTCAAGGGCCTCGGCGTGTACCTCTCTCGGCCATGGCCACCGACCATAATCGGGTGCCAATAGCGCCAAGGAGCGTTCATCGATATCCAGGATGATGATGGATTCAGAGGCTACAGGACTGGAAAAGCGGCCCTGCAGGATGGCGTCATCCGCCCCACCAAGCGCCACTCCTGATACCAGTGCCTCCAGCAGGTGGAGCACGGAGAACGCCGTCGCGATGACTGCCGCAACGATAGGGGTCAGGTTCTCGTAGCGAAACGCCAGAGAGGCTAATACAGTTTGCGGACCGGTGCGCCAACGTGCAGCCATGGGACCGGATCAGCTCTTAAAGCTCACAGGCGGGCGCGAAAGTTTCCAAACCGGGGTGCCCGGGAGGTCATTCCCTTGCCAGGCGGCAGGTCGGCGATGCCCGCGTTGACCAGCTGATCGATTCTCTGGGTGGGCTGGGGATGAGTCGCGAACAGCCACTCCGCCTTCCCATCGCCTCCATCCACATTGGCGAGGGTATCGAGCACACCAAGGGCCGCCGCAGGGTCGTATCCAGCCCGGGTCATGATTTCGACACCCAACCGGTCGGCCTCAAACTCCGCAGATTTATCCAGGCCCCGCGCATAGATCTGGGCGCTCGCACCGGCCAGGTCCTTGAGACTTCCGTCGCCCATGGACTCCAGCGCGGTATTGGCCTTGGCCGCAAGCCTTTGCCGTTGCACCACCTTGTAATGATGCTTGCGGGCCACATGGGCAATCTCATGACTCAGCACATAGGCCAATTCGTCTTCATTGGAAATCAGCCTGGCCATTCCGCGAGTCACCAGAATTACGCCGCCCGGCAACGCGAACGCATTGACGTGATCCGACTCGATCAAGCCAAACCGCCACCGGTAGGGCAATTGCAGGCCGGCCGCAATACCGTTGCCTACCAGGTTCAGGTACTCCTGAACCGCCGCGTCCTTCACCAGGGGCGCCGCCGCAAGAATCTTGGCCGCCGCTGCATTACCCACGTTTTCTTCGTCGGTCGCCGCAAAAGCAGCCTGCCCGGAAAAGCAAATCAACGAGACCATCAGCAAGGACAGCGCCATCCCCTTGACCATCCTGCCCTCACCAATCGTCACTGGGTTTCTCCTTCGGCTTGGGCGCCTGGCCAGAGGGCGTGCCACCATTACCTTGAGGCGACTGGGGCTCGGCCGGCGCCACCGGGGCCGCAGAAAGCGGCGTGATCTTCCTGGCGATCAGCCCGCCCGCAGTTCGGAACTGGTCGACCTCTGCCGTAGCGGGGGCGAACTCCAGCATCGCGGCCAGTTGTCGCTCGTCGGGTTCCGCATCCAGAAACTCACCGCGACTCATACCCCTCGCGGCGGAACTGGCGACAATGTTGCCTTTAGATAAACGTCCTGTATCGATGCCCACCTTCCCGCCGGCACTGGCACCAAACTGCAAGGATGTAACCTTGACCCAGCCTACCTGGCCTGCGGCTTTGACACGAACCCAAAAGCCCTTCCGCTCCAGGACCTCAGCAGTTGCGCCCGCCTTGACCGTTGCAACTTTCTGGGTACCTCCCTCCGAAGCCAGCAGATCAGAGTCGAGTTTGAAGACCTGCGAAAATGCGGGGGCACTTATCAACAGCGCCGCAATCGCCGACACCCAGCAAAGATGACCTCTACCAGTCATCGTTGCTCTCGTTCTTCTTCTTGCCCTTGACGGCCTCCTGAAGCTTGTCAGCCTGCTCACGAAACTCCGCAACAGCCTCCTCAAGGCTGAGTTGCAATGGGCGGGCAATGAGCGCGCCGGCAGGCGCATTCAAGGGCAATTCCCCTTCAAGGAGGCTCGCCGTCGAGGTCCGGTCGGTGACTGACTGGATCCGCACCACAGCTATCTGTACTTCCTCTGGTCCCAGCGGTTCACCGGTGTAGGGATCGGTCATTTCAAAACCAGCAGCGTGAATGGCGTACTTGCTGCCTACTGAGACGTTCTGCCCGCCCTCGTTCAGCGTGACTGAGGTCGGGCGCGCAGCCACCACCACCATAGGATAGATCGATCCCGAAATACGCCGCCCCAACTGGCTACCAACCTTGGCAGCGATGTCGGCCAGGCCACGACCCGCAGTGGCAGATCTTTTTCCAGACTCGGTCAGGGCAAACTTCACCTGACCCGTGTCAACGTCAACCACCCTAAGGTCCACCGCCAGATTGACTTCCAGGGTTTCCATCTGACGGCCGGTCACACGCGTCCGCGTGTACTGCCGAGCATCAAACGCCCGCACATGGGCCAGCACCACGTAGTCTGCGATGATCCCCTGAGCGGCCCGCAGCGACTGCGAAATTGGGACATCCGGCGCCGCAAGCTTGGCCAGTTCAACGTCCCTGGCACCTCCGCCGAGGTTATCTATGACCGCAAACCTCCGCGTCTGCACCAGCGAGGACTCCAGCGCCGCGGACATTCCCCGGGCAAATTCCAGGGCGTCCGGATCCCTCGCGAGGGTCGATTCCACCGATAACGGAAAAATAGCCAGCTTGAGGCGATCGATCTGGGCTGCTGGCTCGTAAGTCGGTATCTGAGCTTCGATTTCTACAAACACTCGCCCCGAGGCCGTGTCATCGCCCTGACCTAAAATCCTGTAGGCATGAATTATGCCTTTCGTTTGCGACCGTACGTCCTTCTCGAAATTCTTCTCAGCGCGATACTCTGTATTGGATTGGTACACCTCGCGCGTAAGCCGGGTACTCGAGGCGATCCGCTCCCCGCACACCTGCGCGATGGCGATCTTCAGTGCGTCTTCCAGCGCCGCACCCTCATCCTGACCGAAGCCACGTGCCTCCACGGTGGTGTACACCACCTCTGCCGAGACAGGTCTAATCACAGCGCTAAGGCAAACAACTCCCAGCAGAGACACCAGCCATTCCGTGGCTTTCACGGCTAGCGGTCCCCCAATTCCAACTGCAGTTTATCGACAAGTTCGCGCGCACCGGACTGAGCCGCCTTTGACAGCGCTACGTTGGCAGCCTCAACCCGGTCCCTCCCGACGCCCTCGAACTGAATGCCGTCAATCGCGGCAATGCTGTACCCCTCAATCGCATGGTCAATCCTGGCCGTCAGCTGGACGGTTACCAACCATGTTCCGTCTGGACTTTTCCTGGATTTCAGAACATTGAGCAAACCTACTGCAAACAATGGGACACCGCATTGCCGCACGGCTTGTATCATCTGGGTGCGAATGTTGTTCGGCAATAACTCCCGGGATTGCTCGCGGGACGACCCAAGACCCGTCACGATGTCCTCAATCGAAGGGGGCGGACAACCCATTGAGGCTAGATTTCCATATGGAATCACACGGAAGCCGCCGTCACCCAGGCCAGACGTCAGGGCGTTATCAACAACGTCCGATGGTTCCACCACGTAGTTGAAATCGCTATCCCGGTTGGCCACCGTACCCTTGGTCACAGTAGTCTGGCTTTGGGTAACTGAGGCACCGTCACTGCTACCACTCAGGCTGTATGAATCGGTGTCCGCGGCGACGTCACCCATCATCTCGCTGCCTGAGGTTTCAACGGTTGCAGAATTCGTGACAGACCTCTTCTCCAGGAACTCCGTCGAATCTGCAGCCCTCCTGGCCAGGAACACAAAAACAATCTTCTCCTTTCTGGCCGCTTTACGACCACCGGCCAAATTGACCAGCACCGCATCAATCGCCTTCTCGTTGCATTCCATGTTCACCCTGATCGAGAAGGTCTTGGCGGACTTGTTGACGCTGGGCTCGTAAAACTCGTAAACGCAGAAATTATCCATCTGGGCCTTGATGGCTCCGGCATGGGTCAAGAAATTGGCTGTTCTGGCACCGGACGCAAAGCCCATCTGGAAAAACTTCCAGGCATTTTCCTTGGCCACTTCCTGCGCCCGCTTCTTGTCTTCATCCGTCGGCTTCGAGCCACGGATATCCACGGAGCCCTCGGCGCGTATGCTCGAAGACGCAAGCGACAGATCCGAAAAAAACAACACGCCCGCAACAGCCAAAATCAACCGAACCATCATCGTCCTCCTGGCAAGAAGTCGGGAGCCTTGGTCTCCCGCCTGAACCATCCATCGTTCACGGTAAGCAACAGCTAGGCGGCAGGCATTCGCGAAACTACAGGTCAGCCGTTGCGGCCGTAAGTTGGGTCTGCATTTCGGAGGTATCGAGTCCGCTGTAAGTCAGATACTTCAAACCGCTTGAAATCGTCGTTCCGTTCGAAATAACAAAAGGTGGAACCTTAGCCAACAATCCGACGGTCTTGGCGCCATAAGTTTTGGCCGCACCGATCTTATCGTTGGAAATTGCCTTGATGGTCTTCACTAGCGTCACACCGGAAACAATCCACTCGATGCTACGCCCGAATGCTGACTCAAGCTTCTTGGCTTCCTCAGGCCCCGCCTTGGCTTCCGCCTTTTCCCGGGCAGCCAACACTTCCTTTAAGTCTTTCGAGGATTTCTGAGCAGCACCCAGCGCATCGGCGACACCGCACTCACCTTTCTCCAGGCAAGCAGCATTCTTTTCCGCGAGTTCAGCCTGCTCCTTCTCACCCAGGGCGGCAAAGATTGAACCAACAATCGTCAGATTCAATTGAATATTCGCTACCAAATCCGCTTCCAATTTCTCCGGCGAAGGCAATTCGATCGGCTCGGCTTCGGTGGTTTCTTCGCCCCCACCTACCAGTTTTTTCAGTCCGCCAAACTGTGCCTGAGCGCTCGGCAGGCTGACTGCCAACAGGGAAAAGGCCACGGCCACGGAGCGAAAAATCTTGTTCATGCTCTCTCCTTAAAAATAGGACGCAAGCTACCAGCCGCGCCTCATGTATTTATTCCAGAATTAATGCCCGCTCTGAAAGTCCGCCGGACCCAATGGACCCCGAACGCCAGACACGGACACCAGATCCCGTCCAGTTCAAGATTGGCACGACTGGCCTAAGCTCCGCAATATGCACCCTTGTCGGCCGAGCCCATGATGAGACAGGTTTTGCCCTGCCATTCCCTGCTGAGGCTGATGCTCGCATGGATCGCAATATTTTTTATTTAAAAAACCTGTGTTTATATAAATAATTGAAGGTGAATACCCATTGTCGCGTATGTTCAGCCACCGTTCAGGTTGAGGCGTAGTAAAATCAAAGAGCCAGTTTCTTGTTGAACACGTTGCTTAAAACCGTGATTGCCAGCATGATCACGCTTATTGCCTTCGGTCATGTGTGATCCAAGCTGGGTTGTTTTTATCGGGTTCACGGACAGCCCGCCCTAGGATCAGGGATCATTCTAAATCGTTTAGAGGGAGGGATCAGACAATGGATGCGAAGAGGAAATGGGTTGGAGTTGCGGTGGCCTCTTGCCTGGCTGGCTTGGCCTCATTGAATGCGATTGCAGAGGGCTGCGACGACTATCCTGGTACTGGCGCGACTATCGAGCAGGATGATGACGGACCCAAGTTCAAGGCTACTGCATCTGCGCCCGTCGATTTTGATTCTGCCGAAGCAGTAGACTTCGCCATGGATGAGGCTAACTTGAAAGCAATCGCGCAACTCACGGAGTTCATAAGCGGAATGGCGACCAACGAGAGGTCCCTAGAGTCCGCGGCAAAGAAGATGAATGAACAAACAAAAGGGCAAAACGGTCAGAATAGCGCGGCTGCATTGGAAACCACGAAGGCATTGCTTAAATCCTACTCGGTGAGGGCAGCGGGTGA
>JAURMS010000251.1 GCA_030830595.1 Gammaproteobacteria bacterium
AGCGGGATCACCCTGCACCTGTTCGCCGAGTCCCCGGAGGCGGTCGCACTTCGCCTGCTGGACCTGGGTATCCGTTATCAGTCGGTGCAGCGTCGCATGCGCTGGGGACACGGCGACCCAAAGGCCCTGCCGGCCTTCCTGTTCGGGGTCGATGAAGCAGACTTCGAAGCCGTGGTCTTCCCGGTCGACGGCATCCGGGAGGCGCCGGCCAGCCCAGTCGACGGCCGCCCAATGAAGCGGGCCGCCCAGGCGGAGGTTGAGGGGCTGCTTACTTCCGCTTGACCATCTGCACGTAATCCCGACGGGCCGGACCACGATACAGCTGGCGGGGGCGCCCGATCTTCATCGCCGGGTCGGCGATCATCTCCAGCCAGTGCGACACCCAGCCGGCGGTGCGGGCGAGTGCGAACATGACGGTGAACATGGAGCGTGGGATGCCCAGCGCGCTGTAGATGATGCCGGAATAGAAGTCGACGTTCGGGTACAGCTTGCGGGAGACGAAGTACTCGTCCTGCAGGGCGATTTCCTCGAGCCGCAGCGCAAGCTCGAACATGGGATCGTCGCTGCCCCCCAACTGGCCGAGCACCTTGTGGCACATCTCGCGGATGATCGTCGCCCGCGGGTCGAAGTTCTTGTAGACCCGGTGACCGAAGCCCATCAGGCGAACGCCGGCATCCTTGTCCTTGACCCGCTTGAGGAAGGTGGGCACGTTACGGACGTCGCCGATGTCAGCGAGCATTTCCAGGACCGCCTCGTTCGCGCCACCGTGGGCGGGACCCCACAGGGCGGATACGCCGGCCGAGATCGCCGCATAGGGATTGCAGCCCGTGCTTCCGGCGAGCCGGACGGTCGAGGTACTGGCGTTCTGCTCATGATCGGCGTGCAGGATGAACAGCAGGTCGAGTGCCTTGGCATGCAGGGGATCGACCTTGTAGTCCTCGCAGGGTACGGCGAAGAACATGTTCAGCATGTTGCTGGTGTAGTCGAGATCGTTGCGCGGATACACGAAGGGCTGCCCCTGCGCATGCTTGTAGGCGGCTGCTGCGATGGTCGGGATCTTGGCAATGATCCGGTGGGCAAAAATCTCCCGATGGCGCGGGTCGTAGATGTCGGTGGTGTCATGGTAGAACGCGGCCATGGAGGCGACCACGGCCGACACCATGGCCATGGGATGCGCATCATGGTGAAAGCCACCAAACATCCTGAGCAGCGACTCGTTCAGCATGGTGTGCCGGGTGATCGAGCCGGTGAAGGCCTTGAACTGATCGGCGGTCGGCAGTTGCCCATTCAACAGGAGGTAGGCCACTTCCAGGTGTGAGCTGTGCTGGGCCAGCTGGTCGATCGGATAGCCCCGATACAGCAGCACCCCGGCATCACCGTCAATGTAGGTGATGGCGCTCTCGCAGGCAGCCGTCGCCATGAAACCCGGGTCAAAGGTAAAGACCCCGTGATCGCGATACAGCGAACCGAGGGGCAGCACCTCAGGCCCTTCGGACCCGACGAGCGTCTCGATCTCGGTCGCCTTGCCCGTGCCTAGGTTGGTGATCTGGTACCTTGAACTGCTCATGCTTGCGACACCCACTGGAAATAACTGGACGTGACCCCCCGTAGCCGGGCGAGACTGTCATGATGCACCGCAAGAATCAATACCGGGAGGGCATCCGGCCCATTGGCGTTTACGTCCACCTGCCCTGGTGCGTCCGCAAGTGCCCGTACTGCGACTTCAACTCGCACGTCCGCAATGGTCGCCTCCCCGAAGAGGAATACGTCGAAGCGCTGCTACGGGACCTTGAGTCCGACCTTGAGCTGGTCGTAGGACGGCGGGTGTCGAGCGTGTTTTTCGGTGGAGGCACACCGAGCCTGTTCAGCCCGGAGTCCATTGGTCGCGTGATCGATGCCCTGGCCGACAAGCTCGGTTTCGAGGGCAGCCCGGAGGTCACCCTCGAGGCCAATCCGGGCGCGATAGAGCGTGGCAGCTTCCGCGGATACGCCCGTGCCGGTGTCAACCGGATCTCGCTGGGCGTGCAGTCCTTCTCCCCTGCCCAGCTTCAGGCCCTGGGACGGATCCACAGTCGGGACGAGGCGGTGACGGCGGCCCGAGAGGTCAGGGAATCGGGTATCGACAACCTCAATCTGGACCTGATGTTCGCCTTGCCAGGCCAGGACCCGGCAGCTTGCCTCGAAGACCTGCAACACGCCCTCGCACTGGCCCCTACCCACCTCTCGCACTACCAGCTCACGCTCGAGCCCGGGACACCCTTCTACCACCGTCCCCCCACCCTGCCTGACGACGACTCCGCCTGGGACATGCAGGCCCGGTGCCAGGGGTTGCTGAAGGAGGCCGGGTTCGAGCACTACGAAGTCTCCGCCTGGGCCCAACCCGGCAAGGCCTGCGTCCACAACCTCAATTACTGGAACTTTGGTGACTATCTGGGGATCGGCGCAGGCGCCCATGGCAAGCTGACCACCACAGCAGGCGTGACGCGCACCGAAAAGCCGCGGCTGCCCGGGGAATTCATGGCCCGGGCCGGGGACGGCGGCATGCGGCGGGCCATCCCCGAAAACGCACTGCCCTTCGAATGGGCCCTGAATGGACTCAGGTTACCGGGCGGCGCCAGCCTGGCGGAGTTCGAGGTCACCACGGGCCTGCCAAGGACGGTCCTCGACGAGGTCGTGGGGGACCTGAGCCGGCGAGGCTTGCTGCTCACGAACGACGACCGACTGGCACCTTCAGCGCTGGGGCTCCG
>JAURMS010000252.1 GCA_030830595.1 Gammaproteobacteria bacterium
TCCTTGAGCAGGATCTTGGCGGCTTCTATCCGGTTGGCAATGCAGAACTGCATGACGGTCTTGCCGTGCATGGCCTTGAACCCGCTCTTCAAGCGGGTTTCGGAGATGCCCAGCTTGCGGGCCAGGTCCGGCAGCGGCGGCGGATTGGCGTATTCCATGCTCAGGATGGCCCGGGCTCGGCGGATCTTTTCCGCATGAGGCCGATAGGCGTTGCCGGGGCTGAGGTCTGGTTGGCTATGGCTGTTTTTCAGGATCTGCAGGCCCATGCACAGCAGCTCGTTGTACTTGGCGGTCATCCAGTGGCGGGTGAGCGAGCCAGAGACGGGTACGTGCAGGCTGGAGCCGATGGCATCCCGATGGGCATCTTCCAGGAAAAATACCCGCTGGCGAGGCTTGCTATCCCGCCCCTCCAGGCATTCCAGCAGCCAGTCGGGATAGGCGCTCCGATCTTCACCGGCCTGTTCCAGTAGCGTCGAGAGGGTGGCATGCACCACCACGTGCCGGATCGGCGTATTGGTCTTGGGCATGCGGATGGTGGTCTCCACCTCGGGCACGATCGAGACGATCAGTGCCGGCCCCAGGTTGTGCACGTTACGGGTGTTGCCGAGGAACTCGGATCGCTTCACTGCCGAGACGAACTGGAAACTGATGACGTCGCCTACCCGGTTGCGGATGACCACCGGGCTGCGAAGGATGATGTCGTTGATCTCGATCAGGCGGTCCTTGTTGACGCGATAGGACAAGAGGCCCGCATATTGGGTCTTGGTCCGGTCATGGATGGGGCTGAAGTCGGGCGAGGAGTGGAAATGCGTCAGTCGCTCGGCGTCCTCGAACCAGCGCTCCAGCTGCCGTTGGCTCAGGCTCTCCAGGTCGCAGCCCTCGGGCACGTCGACCTTGTATTCGTCACCGTAGATCACCGATTACAGGCTCCACCTGCCGTATCGGCACATTATGGTGGCAGATCGGCCTACCCGGCAAACCAGCCCGCCGCATATGATCGTCAAGCGGACACCCGGCTCCGCCACGGGGGAAATCAACCATGCCACGCCTTGTCGCCTGCCTTCTGGCCCTCTTCAACCTGTCCTTGATCGCCGTTCCTGCACAGGCGGCCGACCTGCGCGATACCGCGACCCTAGAGGCTTTCGTCGATGGCGTAGTGCAGCCGCTGATGCGCAACGAAAACAGCCCCTCGGGCGTGGTGGCCATCTCGCTCGATGGTGAACTGCTGCTGGCCAAGGGCTACGGCTACCAGGACATCGATGCCCGCCAGCCGGTCGATCCGGCCGAGACGCTGTTCAGGCCGGGCTCCATCTCGAAGCTCTTCACCTGGGTTGCGGTGATGCAGCTCGTGGAGCAGGGCAAGCTCGACCTCGATACGGACGTGAACACCTACCTGCAGGGCTTCAGTATCAAGAACACCTTTGCCGAGCCCATCACCCTGCGCCACATCCTCACCCATACCCCCGGTTTCGAGGACGGCGGGCTCGGTTACCTCATCATCGACAAGCCGGAAAACCTCATTCCGCTGCGCGAGGCCATGGAGCGCTACCAGCCCGAGCGCGTAAACCCGCCGGGCGTACAGACGGCGTATTCCAACTATGGCACGGCCCTGGCTGGCCTGATCGTAGAGCAGGTCTCTGGCCTGCCCTTCACCGAATACGTGCAGCGCAACCTGTTCGAGCCATTGGGCATGGCGCACTCGACTTTTGCCGAGCCGCTACCGTCGGACCTGGTTCCGAAGATGGCCAAGAGCTACAAGGTGGAGCAGGGCGCCTTCCAGGAACAGCCCTTCGAACTGGTGGGCAACTTCGGTCCGGCAGGTGGGATGTCGGCCACCGCCACCGACATGCTGCGCTTCGCCCAGGCTGTCCTGAATGGCGGCGAACTGGATGGTGGGCGCATCCTCCAGCCGGACACCCTGACCCAGATGCTCACCCGCAACTTCACCCATGACGAGCGCCTGACCGGCATGCTGCTGGGCTTCTATGAATCGAACCACAACGGCCACCGCGTGTTCGGGCACGGCGGCGACACCCAGTGGTTCCATTCCAACCTGTCGATCGACCCGGAGAACCGGCTGGTCGTCTTCGTCTCCTTCAGTGGTGCCGCCGGGCGCGTTCCCCGCTCGGCCCTGATCCCGGCTATTTATGACGAGTACTTTCCGGCCGAGGTGAAGGTGCCCTCTGCGCCGGCCGGCTTCAAGGAGCGGGCCGCTCCCTATGCCGGCACTTACGCGTTCTGGCGCGGCAACTTCTCCAAGGTTGAACGCCTGTTCGGTATCGGCAATGCGGTGCAGGTGGTGCCCACCGAAGACAATACCCTGACGGTCGCCTTCGGCGGCGGCGCCAAGCAGTACGTCGAGGTGGAGGCGGACCTCTTCCAGGAGCGTGATCCGGGGCTGTCCCTGGTGGCCGGCATCAGCCCCAGCAAAATTGCCTTCCAGAGAAATGACGCAGGTGAGGTGACCGGCTTCGTCATGGATGGCCTGGTCTTCATGTCGCTGCGCAAGCTGGCCTTCTATGAAACGCCGTCCTTCCACTTCAGCCTGCTGGGTATTTCTTTGCTGGTGCTGCTGCTGTTCACGCTCAGGCGGTTTTTCCAGCGGCGCGAGATTGCCGCATACAACCCGGCTGATCGCACCGCAATCCAGGCCGCCTTCTATGCCGCGTTCCTCCACGTCCTGGTGGCGGTGGTGGGTGCAGTGGTGATTGCCACCGTCATGGACGACCTGTTGAGCGGCTTCCCCACCCCCTTCAAGGCGTGGTTGGTGCTGCCGCTCCTGGCAACGCTGGCCAGCCTCTATCTGGCCTACCGCACGGTCCTGGTCTGGTCCAAGGGCGCCCTGGCTGGCCTGATGGCGAGGCTCCGGTACACCGTGGTCACCCTGGCAGCGCTGGCCCTGGTGTGGTTCTACTGGTACTGGAACATTCTTGGATTCCAGTATCTCTGAGTGTGTGCAACCTACAACATGAATACAGCAACCAAGCGTCAACTCGGTGTGCAGGTCGAAGCGCGCGAGTTCAAGCAACCGTTTCGGATCACGGGCCACACGTTCTCCGTCGCCGACATCATCCTGGTGACCCTGCGCGAAGGCAACGTCGTCGGTCAGGGCGAGGCCTGCGGCGTGTATTACCTGAACGAGAACAGCGGCACCATGCGCAGCCAGGTCGAGGCGGTGACGGAGGCGATGGAGCAGGGCGCCGATCGGCAGGCCCTGCTGCAACTCCTGCCCGCAGGGGGCGCCCGGAATGCACTCGACTGCGCGCTGTGGGACCTCGAGGCCAAGCTGACCGGCAAGAGCATCTGGGAATTGACGGGCATCGTCCCTCGCGAGACCCGCACCGTATTGACGGTGGGTATCGATACTCCTGCCGTCATGGCCGATCAGGCGGCGAAGCTCAAGACCGATCGCATCAAGGTGAAGCTCAGCGGCGATCAACCGCTGGAGCGCATCCGGGCCGTGCGCGCTGCCCGGCCGGAGGCAAGCCTCATCGTCGATGCCAACCAGGGCTGGAGCTTCGACCAACTGCTGGGGCTGGTGCCGCACTTCGCCGAGCTTGGCATTGCCATGATCGAGCAGCCCCTGCCGCGCGGCGGTGACGAGGCGCTGGAGGGCTTCAAGTCGCCGGTGCCCCTGTGCGCCGACGAGTCCTGCCTGCACACCGGTGAGTTCGAGCAGGCCGCCCGGCGTTACGACATGATCAACATCAAGCTCGATAAGACCGGCGGGTTGACCGAAGCCCTGCGCCTGATCGAGATGGCCGAGGCTCGTGGCATCGGGCTGATGGTGGGCAACATGATGGGCACCTCGCTCGCCATGGCGCCCGGCTACGTGGTGGCGCAGCACTGCCGCTTCGTGGACCTGGATGGTCCCTGCTTCCTGAAGGAAGATCGCGAGCCCGCGATGGCCTATGACAACGGCTTGATTTCGGCGCCCAGTCGGGCGTTGTGGGGTTAGCGGCGGGCCGATGACCCGCCGGCGAGGGTGTCGTAAGCCTTAGCGAGCTTGGCATCCAGCGTGATGAGCGGTGCGCCCAACTTAACGGCCAGTTGCAGATAGGCCGCATCGTAAGCTGACAGCGAGTGGCTCACCGCTAGTGTTGGCAGGGCAGCCCAGTCTGGTTCATGCAAGCTGATGCGAAGCTGATCAAGCAGGCGATGATGCCCATGAATTTCAACGGCCCGCCCTGGGTTCTGCCGGATCTTGCTGGTGCAGACGCTGGCCAGTTCGTAGCGCAGCAGCGTAGGGGCGTGCAGCGCACCCTGCACCATGGCGATGACTGGCTCTGCTCCGGTTTCATCGAAAATGACTGCCGCCAGCGCCGAGGCGTCAACAACGTTACCGGGCATCCCGATCCCGACGGATCAGCACCGTAGAGGAGTCGCCGCCGATGGGCGGCCCATAACGACGGGCACGATCCCATAACTCTTTGAGCGACAGTTGACCCGAGGGGGCCGTGACCTTGCCACGCTTCCCCTTTAGCGCTCCGGAAGCATAGGCCTTGGCTGCCGGTTCTGAGATGGCCGTTGCCGAGGATTCGAGAGCTGCCAACTCCAGGATACTCAGCAATTCCTGCTGGAGAGAGCGGCGGTTATGCCGGGCCCGGCTCCGTAAGGCTTCGGCCGTCGTCTCCGGTACGTTCTTTACCGAAAAATTGACCGTCATAGA
>JAURMS010000253.1 GCA_030830595.1 Gammaproteobacteria bacterium
AACCACGGTACGGGCCTGCCGGACAGGCGGACCTCGACCGAGTCGAGCAGCGGATCGCTGACTGGAGTCGGGCTCAATTGAGGCGTTTCGACCTCGGCCGCGCCGGTGTCGGCGAAGTAACCACGGGCCCGTGCCAGCAGGGCGGCCCGAGCCCGGAGCGCCTCCAGGCTGGCGGTGGGTCGCCAGCTCTGGCTCATGCCCCGGTGACGGTCGCGAGTCGCCTGCCCATCTGCAGTTCCAGGCCTGGTGCGACGCCCTCATCCAAGGCCAGCATGCCCGGCGGCAGGACCAGGATCACGGTCGAGCCGTAGTGAAACCGCCCGAGTTCGTCGCCCTTCTGCAGGTCGACACCCCCGGCCGGCAGGGGCAGCTCGATGGGTTGGCGGCCGCGGCCGCCAACCATCCCCTGCCAGGCGAGGCTCATGCTGCCGACAAACAGGGCCCCGACCAATACCACGGCCATGGGTCCTGAAACCGTCTCGAACTCGAGCACCACGCGCTCGTTGCGGCAGAACAGCCGGGGCAGCACCGCGGTGGTGGCGTCGTTCACACTGAAAAGACGGCCGGGACAGAAGATCGCCCGACGCAGTCGGCCGGCCAGCGGCATGTGGATGCGGTGATAGTTGTAGGGAGCCAGGTAGCAGGTCAGGAACATCCCTCCCTGCAGCCCGTCGGCCATGCGGGCGTCATCGGCCAGGAGTTCGACCAGTGAGTAGTGGCGCCCCTTCGCCTGGACGAGCTGCCCTGCACTGACAGGCCCGGCCTGCGTGAGGCGACCGTCCACCGGGGAGACCAGCGCTGCCGGCTGCGGGTCGATGGGC
Source organism: Gammaproteobacteria bacterium (assembly GCA_030830595.1). GTDB lineage: Bacteria > Pseudomonadota > Gammaproteobacteria > Steroidobacterales > Steroidobacteraceae > SG8-30. The sequence goes on from JAURMS010000253.1 coordinate 822, forward strand.
CTTGCCCCTGGTCGTAACGCCCGGGTGAAGAAGTCATCGAAACAGGCATAGGCGCCCACGGTCGGCGGGTCGGCTTCCTCGACCTTGACCTGGAAGGCCCGGATGAAGGCACGCATGAGCGGCTGGGCGAGAACCCGCCAGCGGCAGCGCGAGACCTGCCGCAGCAGGAATCCAAGCGTGTGGTGCGGCAGCAGCCATTGCAGCCCGACGAACAGGCGGGGCCCGAGTCTGCTCATGCGGGGTCGTCCACCGCGCTCGAAAACTCGAGCACTGCCCGCACGCTGTCGGCGATGCCGGCAGGTTCGTGCGGCGCCGAGAGGACGGCGCGCAACTGCCCGCGGGGGTCGATCAGAAACAGTGCCGCGCCATGATCCACCGAGTAATAGCCGCCTTGATCCGGCTCGCCGATGAGGACCGGCACGCCCAGATCGCCGGTCAGTCGGTCGAGCTGGTCTCGGGTGCCGCTGACGCCGATGAAGTCGGGGTCGAAGTGCCTGACGTAGGCGGTGAGCCTCGCGGGGTCGTCGCGTCCCGGGTCTACTGAGACCATCACCACCCGTGGCCGCTGGGCCGTGGGCAGGTCGTCGAGTGCCACGCTGGCCTCATGCAGCGTAGCCAGCGTGAAGGGGCACACATCCGGACAGGAGGCAAAACCGAAAAACAGCAGGTGCCATCCGCCCTCAAGATCAGCGCTGCCAAAGCGTCCACCGGCGGCGTCGACCAGCTCGAAGTCAGCCAGGATGCGGGTCGGCTCGATCAGCGTGCCATGCGCCAGTTGCGGCACCTCGGGTCGGCTCGACAGGGACAGCCACCACCCTGCCAGGGTCGCCGAGGTCACCACGAGGAGGGCCAGCAACAGGTTGGCGCGTCTGGTCATCACGCGATTATCCCACAGCGCGGCGTAGAATCACGGCATGACCAACACTCGGTTGCCGGCCTTTCCGCTGGTCGGGGAACTCATGGACTGGGCGGTGAGCCGCCTGCAGGCGGCCGAGCTCCACTATGGGCACGGCACCGACTCGGCCATCGACGAGGCCGGAGCGCTGGTGTTCCACGCGCTCGGCATCCCCCATGAGGCGGCGCCGGAGGCCTACCGATGGGCCGCTACGAGCGCGGGGCGGCGTCGGGTCATGGCGCTGGTGCAGCGCCGGATACGCGAGCGGGTGCCGTCTGCCTACCTGACCGGCCGGACCTGGTTTGCGGGCCTCGAGTTCGAGGTGACGCCCGCCGTGCTGATCCCCCGCTCGCCCATCGCCGAATTGATCGAGGAGGGCTTCGAACCCTGGCGGGGTGGCCTGCCCGTCGAGTCGGTGCTGGAGATCGGCACCGGTTCCGGATGCATCGCAGTTGCCTGCGCGGCGTGGCTGCCAGGCGTCAAGGTGGACGCCGTCGACCTGTCTCATGCTGCCCTGGAGGTGGCCGCGCGCAATGTGCGCCGGCATGGATTACAGGGGCGGGTTCGGCTGGTGCAGTCCGACGTCTACGGGGGCGTGGCCGGGAAGCGTTACGATATCGTGGTGAGCAACCCGCCCTACGTGCCCAGCGCAGAGATGGTCGGCTTGCCTCCCGAGTACGCCGGCGAGCCGGTGCTGGCGCTGGAGGCCGGCCCGACGGGCCTCGATGTGGTGGAGCGGATCATGCTGGGCGCCAGCCGACACCTGAGGCCGGGCGGCCTGCTGGTGGTCGAGGTCGGTGGCCTGCGCGAAGAGGTGGAACGCCGGTGGCCGCGACTGCCGCTCACCTGGTTGCAGTTTGAGCGCGGCGGTGGCGACGTCATGCTGGTCAGTGCAGAGGATTGTGCGAATGTCGGGTAACACGATTGGCAAGAGCTTCACCGTGACCACTTTTGGCGAAAGCCATGGAGCCGCCCTCGGCGCCATCGTGGACGGCTGCCCGCCCGGCTTGGCGATCAGCGAGGAGGACCTGCAGGCCGACCTGGAGCGGCGCAGGACCGGCACCTCGAAGTTCACCAGCCAGCGCCGTGAGCCGGACCAGGTACGCATCCTT
>JAURMS010000032.1 GCA_030830595.1 Gammaproteobacteria bacterium
ATGGCGGTGGTTCGCACCCGGGTGGCAACCGGGCGGCTTCCCAGGCCGACTGGGTGGCATTGGCCGAAGCCTTCCATCAGGCGTCGATGTCCCCGGTGGCGGAAGGCGTGGCCATTCCCATCCTGTGGGGGACGGACGCGGTTCATGGCCACAACAACGTGCGTGGCGCCACGCTGTTTCCGCACAACATCGGTCTCGGCGCGGCCGACGACCCCGAATTGATGAGGCGGATCGGCACGGCGACGGCGAGGGAAGTGGCTGCCACCGGTATCGGCTGGACTTTTGCGCCCACCCTGGCGGTGGCGCGTGATGATCGCTGGGGACGGACCTACGAGAGCTATAGCGAGGACCCGGAGCGGGTTGCTCGCCTGGGACGGGCCATGGTCGAGGGCCTGCAGGGCCGGCCCGGAGACGAGGATTTCCTGTCGGCGGCACACGTGGTGGCGACCGCCAAGCACTTCATCGGCGACGGGGCGACGCTGAACGGGGTCGACCAGGGGGATGCGGTCCTCGAGGAGGCGACCCTGCGCGACCTGCATGGCGCGGGCTACTTCAGCACCTTCGATGCGGGCGTGCAGACCGTGATGATCACTTTCAACAGCGTGAACGGCGCAAAGGTCCACGGGGACCGTCACCTCATCACCGACGTCCTGAAGGGCCAGATGGGCTTTGACGGGCTGGTGGTCAGCGACTGGAACGGAGTCGGGCAGGTTGCTGGGTGCACCAACGCCAGCTGCCCGCAGGCCATCAATGCGGGGATCGACCTGGTGATGGTGCCCGAGGATTGGAAGGCCTTCCGCCAGAACCTGCTGGACCAGGTGAGTGATGGCACGGTGCCCCTGGCGCGGATTGAGGACGCGGTTCGCCGCATCCTGCGGGTGAAGATCAGGGCAGGCTTGCTCGACGGGCTGTCTCCTCTGGAGCGCCCCTTGTCCGGGGACGCCACCGTGATCGGTGCCCCTGAGCATCGGGCACTGGCGCGTGAGGCGGTGCGCCGCTCGTTGGTTCTCCTGAAGAATGAGGGGTCCCTGTTGCCCCTCGCGCCCGGGCTGAACGTCCTGGTCGCGGGGGACGGAGCTGACGACATCGGCAAGCAGTCGGGCGGCTGGACCATTTCCTGGCAGGGCACGGGCAACGGGCCAGACGACTTCCCCGGGGCGACGTCCATCGCCGATGGCATCGGCGAGGTGGTTCGATCCGCGGGAGGCAGGCTGTTGAGGGGCGCCGGGCCCTGGCTGCTGCCCGAGGACAAGCCGGACGTTGCGATCGTGGTGTTCGGCGAGGACCCTTATGCGGAAGGGCAGGGCGATCGCCAGAGTCTCGACTTTTCCGCGGCCAGGCCGGAGGCGCTCGAGATGATGCGGGCGCTGCGCGCAAAGGGGATCCCGGTGGTCGCCGTGCTGCTGGCGGGCCGTCCGCTCTGGGTCAACCCGGAGCTCAATGCGGCGGATGCGTTCGTGGTGGCCTGGTTACCCGGCAGCGAGGGCGGCGGCGTGGCTGACGTGTTGTTCAGCGATGCAGAGGGCGGCATCCGCTACGACTTCGAGGGGCGGCTGGCCTTCTCCTGGCCCGCATCGTCCAAGCCGGATCCGGTCAACCTGCCGGACGAGGCGGGCCTGTTTGCTCCGGGCTTCGGACTGAGTTACGCCTCGCGGCCCGACCCGTTGGGGCCGTTGGACGAGGCCCGCCATGCCGCCTCAGGTGCGGCGGCCGCCGTGTCACTGTTCGACGCGCGACCGGTTCCACCGTGGAGTCTCTTTGTGGGCGATCCGGCGGACTGGAAGGTCCCCGTGGCCGGTGATGGCGGGCGCTCTCGCCTTGGCAACGTGGTCATCGACCGGATCGATCGGCAGGTGCAGGAAGACTCGCTCAGGCTCACCTGGCAGGGCGCCGGACAGGTGTATTTCCAGGCTGATGGACCGCGGGACCTGACCGCGCTACGCGCCGGAGGCGCGGCGCTGCAGATGCTCATCCGAGTGATACAGCCGCCAGCTGCTGCCGCCGAGCTGAGGATGGACTGTGGTTATCCCTGTACCGGGTCCCTGGACCTGGCGGAACGGCTGCGTGGAGCGCCGCAGGGGGAGTGGATCGAGCTCAACATCGGGCTCGATTGTTTTGCCGCGGCCGGCGCAAAGCAGGAAGCGATCGATACTGCCCTGTTGTTGTCATCCACTGGCGAAATGGTGCTGGACCTGGCCTCGGCAAGGATCGAGGTCGGCGAGGCCGGCGCAGCCGACCCACACTGCACCCAGCAACCATGACCGAGAGCAACGGCGCGGCCGGCCATCGCAGCCGCCTGACCATCGACGACGTTGCGGCCCTGGCGCGGGTCTCCATCAAGACGGTGTCGCGGGTCATCAACGACGAGCCGAACGTCAAGCCGGCGACGCGTGACCGGGTGCTCGAGGCGATCAGACGCCTGGACTACCGCCCAAGCAGGGTAGCCCGGAGCCTGGCCAGTCGACAGGTCTTCGTGATCGGGCTGCTCTACGACAACCCGAGCCCGTACTACATCTACAACGTGCAGTCCGGCGCGCTCAAGGGCTGCGAGCAGAGAGGCTATGACCTGCTGCTACACCCCACGAC
>JAURMS010000254.1 GCA_030830595.1 Gammaproteobacteria bacterium
GATGAGCAGTCCATCGATCAGCCCCGAATAGTGTTCGGCGATGGCCCGCGGGCTGCACTCCAGGCCCAGCTCCTGCATGATCTTGGCGGTAGGACCCTTGACCGCCTGTCCGCCGATCAGGGGGCATACCGCGACGATGGGCACTCCGCGCAGGCGCATGGCGTTACGCAATCCCGGCACTGCCAGGATGGGATCAACACTCAGGTACGGGTTGGACGGCCCCACCACGATGACCTCAAGCTGAGGTGATGCGATCGCCTCAAGCGCAGCCGCAGCGGGCCGCGCGTCGGCGATGCCCTCGAAAGTGATGCGCTCAATCCGGGGCTCGGCGCGCAGGCGCACGAAGTAGTCCTGGAAATCCAGACTTCCGTCCCCGGTGTGCACGCGGGTGCGGACGGCATCGTCCGTCATGGGGATTACCGCGGTCGACACGCCCAACTTCGTCGCCAAATCCAGCGTGATCAGCGAAAGCGATTCACCGGCTGCGAGGCGGCGACTCCTCTCCGCGTGCATGGCGAGGTCCCGGTCGCCAAGCCTGAACCAGGTCGGCCCGCCGAGCTGCGTCAGGGCGTCCATGAAGTGCCAGCTCTCGTCACGACGGCCCCAGCCGGTTACCGGGTTGGCCAGGCCCGCCAGAGTGTAGGTGACCGTGTCCACATCGGGTGACACGTGCAGTCCAAGGTGCACGAAGTCATCACCCGTGTTGACGAGGGCAGCCAGGTGACCCGCAGGCAAACCGCGATGGAGTCCGTCCACCAGTCGGGCGCCCCCCACGCCGCCGGACAAGACGATCACCCTGACGGGAGCCAGGCTCATGTGAACAGGTCCTCCCCGCCAGGCCGGACGAGATCCCGCGCAGATCCTGGCCGCAGGGGCGGCAGCGAGCCCCGGGCGAGAACAACGGGCAGCCCCTCGGAGGCCTCGCCCATGGCCAACCCCGCTCCCGCTGCAACGGCGTCCGCCCAGGCGATGAGCGTGGCCTCGAGCACCCGCCCATGCCGGTCCAACTCTCCACGCCTGTCCCACAGGGCTGGCAGCCCGGCCACCCCGATGGCGACGTTGACGGTGCCAAGCCGCCAGGGGCGGCCGAAGCTGTCGGAAATGATGACTCCGGGCGCCACCCCGAGGCGTCGGGCAAGCTGCCGGCGCAGTCGACGGGCAGACACATCGGGATCCTCCGGCAGCCGCAGCAGGCGCTCACCGGTGGGCAGGTTGGACCGATCGATCCCCGCCTGGGCCATGACGAGACCCAGGCGGTGCCGGACGATCAGCACGCCGGGCACTGCACGCACCACGGAGATCGACTCCGCGAGGATGGCCTGCACGACTCGCGGATCCTTGCCGGTCAGTCTGGCCAGCTCTCGCGCCCTGGCCGTGGGGCGGATGCCGGACAGCTCCAGAAAGCGATCCTCGGCCTTGGAAACCACCTTCTGCGCCACTACCAGGATGTCGCCGCTGCGCAGCCGTCGTCGCCTGCGCTGCAGGGCGGAGGCAATCAGCAGATCCAGGGGATCTCCCGGCCTCACCTCGGGCAGGCCGGTGAGTGCCGTGAAGGTCCATCGAGCTGACCTATGGTCTGCGCCACGCAACCGTCCACCCGCTGCCCGCACCCTGACATCCCCCCGTGTGTGGTCCTCGAATTCTGCCCTATACTTGCTCATAACTTGCTTGTCGCCAACAAAGCAAGGTGACAAGGCAGGTCGTAACGGGGTCGCCGGGAGGCTGGGTGACGGATACGAAGTGCTGGGCAGTCATTGCCATCAAGGGTCCCGGGCAGCGTAAGGTTCGCCTGGCCGGGGTGCTGGGCCGTCCCGAGCGCGACCTGCTGGCGCTCGAGATGTTCAGACATGTCTTTGAAACCACTTCGGCGCTGTTCGGCCCGGGGCGGATCCTGGTCGTCTCGCCCGGCCCGGTCCCCATGGTAGGGGCGGCAGCCACCCTGTGGGATGACGGCAGCTGCCTGAATGCGGCCTTCGACCTGGGCCGCAGGCGAGCCTTTGCGGCGGGGGCCGGCAAGGTACTGCTATTGCCCGCGGACCTGCCCGCCCTGCAAGGCGCCGACCTGCAGGCCATGCTCAATGCCGGCCTGGAGGCCTCGGTCGTGCTGGCACCGGCCAGCGCCGGGGGCGGCACCAATGGTCTGCTGCTCGACCAGACTGCGCGGTCGTTCCCGCTGGCCTTTGGCCCCGGCAGCTTCAGTGCCCACCGCCGCGCGGCCCTGGCTCGCGCCCTGAGCTGGCAGCTGGTGCGTCGCGCCGGGCTCGAGGCGGACGTCGATCATCCGGCAGACCTGGACCTACCGCTGCTCGCCCGCTCGCTGGCATCTGCCCGCGCATGAGCGACGACGCGACGCGCATCGATCGCCTGATCGGACGAGCACTCGAGGGTGAATCCCTCGATGACGCCGCTGCCTTGTGCCTGGAACAGGCCCCGCTCGCGCTCCTCCAGCCGGCCGCCTTGAGCCTCGCGCTGGCCGGGCATGGCCCGTTGATCACCTGGTCACCGAAAGTCTTCCTGCCGCTAACACGCCTGTGCCGGGACGTTTGCCACTACTGCACCTTCGCCACGGCGCCACGGCACCTGCAACGACCCTACCTGTCGCCGGAGGAGGTCCTGTTGGTGTCCCGGGCAGGGGCGACGGCGGGCTGTACCGAGGCGCTCTTCACCCTGGGCGACAAGCCCGAGTTGCGCTACCCGGCCGCCCGGGACGCGCTGGCCGCGATGGGCTTCGGCAGTACGCTCGAGTACCTGCTGCACGTGGCGGGCAGAGTCGTCGAGGAAACCGGCCTGCTTCCCCACCTCAATGCCGGCGTGATGAACGAGGCAGAACTCGCTGCCCTGCGACCGGTCGCGGCCTCGATGGGGCTGATGCTGGAGTCATCGTCGGAGCGGCTGTGCCAACGCGGCGGACCGCATTTCGGCTCGCCGGACAAACACCCAGCGGCCAGGCTCGACACCCTGCGCGCCGCCGGTCGGCTCGGCATCCCTTTCACCACCGGGCTGCTGGTCGGCATCGGCGAAACCCGGCGCGAGCGCATCGAGTCACTGCTCGCTCTGCGCGCCCTGCACCGCCAGTACGGTCATCTGCAGGACCTCATCATCCAGAACTTCAAGGCCAAGCCCGGCACCCGCATGGCGGGCGCACCGGAGCCCGACCTTGATGAGTTGCTGTGGACGATCGCGGTCGCCAGGCTGCTGTTCGGATCTGCGGCGTCCATCCAGGCACCCCCGAACCTGTCACCCTCGGCACTGTCACGACTCGCGGCCAGCGGCATCAATGATTGGGGTGGCGTTTCGCCGGTCACGCCGGATCACGTCAACCCGGAGGCTCCTTGGCCGGAAGTCGAAGTCTTGCGAAAGGCCTCGGCACAGGCGGGCCGTTGGCTGGTGGCCAGATTGCCGATCACCCCCGCCTATGCTCGCGAGGCGGCAGCCTGGCTGCCACCCGCAATGGCCTCGCGCGTTCTGCGGGCCGCGGACGCCACCGGGATGGCACGTACCGACCGCTGGTTCGCCGGTCTCGATACGCCTCCTCCGGAGCGCCAGCTAGAAGCCGGTTCTGCACCATCGCCCAGCATCCGCCGCCTGCTGCAGGGGCTGCGTCGGGCGGTGATACCGGACGAGGCAGGGATCGCCACACTGCTCGAGGCGCGCGATATCGACGAGGAAGCCGTGGTGCGGGAGGCGGATCTCCTCAGGCAGGAGGTGGTAGGTGACCGTGTCAGCTACGCCATCAACCGCAACATCAACTACACCAACGTCTGCCTGTATGCCTGCGGCTTCTGTGCCTTTTCCAAGGGCCGCCCGAGCGGCGCCGGCCGCGAGCCAGGCTACCTGCTCGATCCCGCGCAGGTCGCGCAGCGTGCCGTCGAGGCGTGGTCCCTCGGTGCAACGGAGGTATGCCTGCAGGGTGGCATCCACCCGGCCTTCACCGGCGACACTTACCTGGACATCCTTGCTGCGGTCCATGAGGCCGCACCTGGCTTGCACGTTCACGCTTTCTCGCCCCTGGAGGTGACCCACGGGGCAGCAACGCTGGGCCTCGACCTTGCTGTTTACCTCGATCGGTTGCGGCAGGCAGGACTGTCGTCGCTGCCCGGCACCGCGGCTGAGATCCTTGACGACGATGTCCGCCGGGTGATTTGTCCCGACAAGCTGGACAGCCACCAGTGGCTGGAAGTCATGCGCACCGCCCACGAAGTGGGCTTGCGCTCTACCGCCACCATGATGTTCGGCCACGTCGATCGACCCATCCACTGGGCCCGTCACCTGCTCCGAGTGCGCGCCCTGCAGGCCGAGACCGGCGGCTTCACCGAGTTCGTGCCGCTGCCCTTCGTCCACCCCGAGGCCCCGCTGTGGCGTCGTGGACTGGCCCGCAGCGGACCCACCTTCAGGGA
>JAURMS010000255.1 GCA_030830595.1 Gammaproteobacteria bacterium
ACCATCGTGCCCCTGCAGGTGTACTGGAAGAACGGCCGGGCCAAGCTGGAAATCGGCCTGGCCAAGGGCAAGAAGCAGCATGATAAGCGGGCCGATGCGCGCGACCGGGACTGGCAGCGCGACAAGGCCCGCTTGATGAAACTTCGCCGCTGAGGAACCCCACATGACCCTTACCACATTGTTGTTGACCAACCTCGCCGTGATCCTCGGTTGCATGGTGCTGCTGTGGCTCATCAGCCTGCCGCTACGGAATGCAAGCATCGTGGACATCTTCTGGGGACCGGGCTTCGCCGTAGTGGCGCTTGTTACGCTGCTTTTGGTCGAGGACGCCGGCCCCCGGCAATGGCTGCTGGCCGCCATCACAGCGGCCTGGGGGTTGCGATTGGGCGTCTACCTGGCCCTGCGCAACATTGGGCACGGGGAGGACCCTCGCTATGCTGCGTGGCGCCAACGGGTCACCGAGGCGGGCGGTCACTACGCCATCGTCAGCCTGCCCCGCGTGTTCATCCTGCAGGGCGTGCTGCTCGTGTTCGTAGCGCTGCCAGTCCAGGCAGGCCAACTGGCACCCGGCGGCGATGCGCTTGGTCCCCTTGCATACCTCGGCGCCCTGATCTGGCTGACCGGGTTCCTGTTCGAGGCCGTCGGGGACTGGCAACTGCGCCGCTTCAAGGCCAACCCTGCCAACAAGGGGCAGGTCATGGACCGCGGACTGTGGCGCTATACCCGTCACCCCAACTATTTCGGCAACGCCTGCCTGTGGTGGGGCATCTGGCTGGTGGCCTGCGATGGGCCAGGCACGTGGTGGACGCTGGTCGGGCCGCTGCTGATGACCTTCTTCCTCCTGAAGGTCTCGGGGGTAAGCCTGCTGGAGAAGTCACTGGTCGACACCAAGCCGGGCTATGCCGACTACATCCGGCGAACCAGCGCCTTCCTGCCGCGCCCGCCAAAAGACTGACCCGATCGACGAGCACCGATGATCCAGTTGGATGGAGTCACCCTGGCCCGGGGAAGCCGCGTCCTGCTGGAGGCAGCGGACCTGCGCATTCACGCGGGGTGGCGGGCGGGACTGATCGGGGCCAATGGCAGCGGCAAGTCGAGCCTTTTCGCTGCCCTCCGCGGTGAGCTGGGCACCGAAGCGGGTGACCTGCACCTGCCCGCCGGATGGGTAGTGGCCAGCGTCCTGCAGGAGACGCCTGCCCTGTCTGCCCCGGCCCTGGACTACGTCCTCGACGGCGATGAAAGGCTGCGTACTCTCGAGCGACGACTGGCGGCGGCGGAGTCGTGTGGAGACGGCGCCGCCATTGGCGAGTGTCACGCGGCATTGGCGACCATGGACGGCTATTCCGCGCGCGCCCGCGCTGCCGAATTGCTGGCCGGCCTCGGCTTTCGTCACGACGAGATGGAACAACCCGTTGCCAGCTTTTCCGGCGGCTGGCGCATGCGTCTGAACCTGGCCCGGGCGCTGATCGCCCGAGCCGACCTGCTGCTGCTCGACGAACCCACCAACCACCTCGACCTGGAGGCCATCGTCTGGCTGGAGCGCTGGCTGGCCACCTATCCCGGCACGCTCCTGGTGATCTCCCACGATCGGGAATTCCTGGACGGCTGCGTCAGCCACATCGTGCACCTGCAGCGGTGCCGACTGGTCGCTTACCCGGGCAACTACTCTGCCTTTGAGAAGCAGCGAGCAGAACAACTGGCGGTTCAGCAGGCCGCCCACGCCCGGCAGCAACGCGAAATCGCCCGCATCGATGCCTTCGTTCGACGCTTCCGCGCCAAGGCCACCAAGGCGCGCCAGGTGCAGAGCCGATTGAAGGCGCTCGACCGGCTGCAGCGGGTGGCGGCGGCGCACGTGGACTCGCCGTTCGACTTCTCCTTCCCGGATCCGGAGCGGGCTCCGAATCCGCTGCTGGGGCTGACGGATGCCGCGCTCGGGTATGCCGACAAGCCCCTGCTCGAACCGCTGACGCTGCAGCTTCGCCCGGGACAACGACTCGGCCTGCTGGGGCCCAATGGTGCGGGCAAGTCCACCCTGATGCGCGCACTGGCCGGCGATCTCAAGCCGCAGGCCGGTCGTCGCACGGAGGGCTACGGCCTCGAGATCGGCTACTTCGCCCAGCATCAGCTCGAGCAGCTGGAGCCGGATGCGTCACCACTTGCCCACCTGAGCCGGCGTGAGCCGCGCACGCGCGAGCAGGACCTGCGGGACTTCCTCGGGCGCTTTGACTTCGATGGAAACCTTGCCGAGACCCCGGTGGAGCGCCTCTCGGGCGGTGAGCGGGCGAGGCTGGTGCTGGCCCTGATCGTGCGCCAGCGACCGAACCTGCTGCTGCTTGATGAGCCCACCAACCATCTGGACCTGGACATGCGCCATGCGCTGGCCACGGCGCTCGCAGGTTTCGAGGGAAGCATGGTGGTGGTCTCACATGACCGGGCCCTGCTCGACTCGGTCTGCGAGGAATTCTGGCTGGTGGCTGATGGGCAGGCCCAGCCTTTCGACGGCGACCTGGCCGACTATCTGGACTGGGCGTCCAGCCGAATGCGGAACCAAGGAACTCGACCGGATACAGGGCGCGAGGACCGTAGGCGATCACGGGAAGCCGCCGACAGCCGCCGGCAGGAATGGATCCAGAAGCGGCGTCCCCTGTTGCGGGAATGCACCCGCCTTGAACAGGAAATCGAGCAGTCGCGGCGACAGCTGGCAGACATCGACACTCGCCTCGCGGACCCCCTGCTCTACGACCAGAGCGGCGCGGCCGCGATGACGGAACTGGCCCAGACCCGGGCCAACCTCACCGACCGGCTGGCCACGGCCGAGGAGCGCTGGCTGGAGGCGCAACTGGAGCTTGAGGCCCTTGGACCCTTGGAAACCGCGCAGGCAGTCCCATAAAGGGGTATAGTGAAAAGTACTTGGGGGCGACCGGCTTCGACGTGGGTTGCGAAACTCCAGGTGCGTGCCGAGGTGCAGGCTACCTCGTTAATCTGCTTGCAAACATATAGTTGCGAACGAAGACAACTACGCTCTGGCGGCTTAATCCCGCCTAACCTCCGACTGACTCGTGCCTGTGCGGTCAAATCGGGGGACGCGCTCACAGGATCGCGGTACCGGTGTGCTGAGGGCCGGCTCCGC
>JAURMS010000256.1 GCA_030830595.1 Gammaproteobacteria bacterium
CGATCCGTGACCAGCAGCAGGCCGCTGGTGTCCTTGTCGAGCCGGCCGGCACTGGTCACCGGTGGCTGGCGCGACAGCCACCGGGCGGGCAGCAGTTCGTAAATCGTTGTTCCCTCACCCTCGGCATGGGTGCAGACATAGCCGACCGGTTTGTGCAGCAGGGCCACCAGGCCGTCGGGCGCCTCCAGCGGTTCCCCGTCGACCGTCACCGCGTGCGGGTCCGCCTTCTGATCGGCGCGCCGGGCCGGCACGCCGTCGATGCAGACCCGGCCGGCCGCGACCCAGTCGGCCGCCTGCCGGCGCGGGCAGAGGCCGAAGGCGGAGAGCATCTGGTCGAGTCGGCGCATGAGCCCACCGGTGCACGCGGCCGAGGCGGGGGGCAAGCCCAGCCTCAAGGTTCCGGCGGCGAGGACTTTTGCCCCTCCTCAACAATGTCCTCAAAGGAGCGCCGCACCTGCTCGATCTGCCGGCGATACTGTTCGGCATCGCCGTAGTCGAAAAAGTAGCGATAGCGGCTGTGCATCGACTTCAGGCGCAGGGCATGCTTGATTGGACACCAGTACTGCTCGGTGCGCGCGGCGATCTCCGTCGCGCAGGCAAGCACGCCGTTGGCATAGCCGCAATACTCGCAGTTGAGTTTCTCCGCCCAGTTCAGGTACATCAGGTGGCGGCGATCCAGCCGGATGTAATCGCGCCGCCGCACCTTGGGGATGCCGTAGATGGGAAAGCAAACGGCCTGGTAGAAGGACATGACCAGGTCGACCAGCATCAGAGGCAGCAGGCAGCTCCAGATCACCGGTGCAGTGAGCAGGATCATCAGCCTGGAATCGCGCACATAGGCGCTGAAGCGCTTCACCAGCCGCCGGTGGCCGGCGCGGGCTTCGGCGGTGAAGCGCACCCGGCCCTGGCGCACCTCGTAGAAGAACTCAGCCTCCTTCCGCTGCATCGCCTGAAGGACCTCCTTTTCGAGTTGGCTCATGCGTTCCAGCAGGCTTTCCAGGGATTCATTCATGGGAAGATGCTGAGGCCTGGCCCGGAGAAGGCGATCCAAAAACGGCCCCGCACAACAGCGGCGGCGCGGAAAGCAACCCACGGGCAGCGGGGAGACCGAATCCGGGGAAAGCTTTCCTGCCGGTGGACGGGCGGTTAGAATCCGGCGGCGGAAGGCCGGTCCCGCCACGCCTGCCAACCCAAGCCGATCCAGCCATGCCCCGTTTTCGCGATCGCACCGAGGCCGGCCGGCAGCTGGGGGAAACCCTGGCGGCGCGCCTGCCGCCGGGCGGTGACCCCCTGGTGCTCGGCCTGCCGCGCGGCGGCGTGCCCGTGGCCTTTGAAGTGGCACGGGCGCTGGGCGCCACGCTCGACGTCTGGCTGGTGCGCAAGCTCGGCCTGCCGGGCTGGGAGGAACTCGCCATGGGGGCCCTTGCCAGCGGCGGCGTGCAGGTACTCAACGAAGGTGTCGTTGGTGCGGTGTCCGATGAGCTTCTCGAAGCGGTCGTGGCGCGCGAGACCCGCGAGTTGCAGCGACGTGAACGCGTCTTCCGTGGCGACGCCCCGCCTCCCATCATCACCGGCCGGACGGTGATCGTTGTCGATGACGGCGTCGCCACCGGTGCCACCCTGCGCGCCGCCCTGCTGGCCCTGCGCCAGCTCAAGCCCGCACGCCTGATCGCCGCGGTGCCGGTCGCCTCACGCGAGGCCAGCGAACTCATCCAGCCGCTCGTGGATGACTGGGTGGCCCTGTGGGTCCCGGAGGTGTTTCGGGCGGTCGGCGAAGGCTATGCCGACTTCCCGCAAACCCCCGACGCCGAGGTCGTCCGCCTGCTGGCGGCCGCCCGCGCCGGCCAGCCCGGCTGAGCGCAAGCGCCGCGCGGGAAATGGCAAGGCGCGCAAAGAATCCGGCCGCAAAACCGGTTAAAGAGTTTGTTATGAAAGCGCAACCCAAGAAGAAAAAGGGCGCCACTTCGGGTGTGACCGCCGTGCTGCCGGTGCAAAACCAACCGCTGACCGAAGCCTTCCACGTCGAGGAAGATCCCGGCGCGCGCGGCACCCATGGCAGTCCCGGCCGCGAGGAAATTCGCAAGACCACCCACCGCGTCATGGGCTCACGCCAGTCGCAGAAGCCGGTCGAGCGCAGCGGCCAGCCGCGCAAGAAGCGCGGCTGATCCGACCCCCTCCGGGGTGCGGCAAAGCGGAGGCAGGAGGCCGGGGACGACCCCGTTCGGCAAGGCGCACCAGCGTCCTGGAATGCGGCGCTTCTGCGCCGCTTTGGCCAGCCCGTTCGGTTTCATCTCCCACGAACAGCTGACCCGGACTCCCCGCCACCCGGGTTTCCCAGAGTTCCAGAGGACTGGAGCACTCCAAGGCGCTGCGCGCGTCCTGGTCGTTGTCCAACCCAGAGGCGGCCTTACTGCGGGCGTTTGGCCGGTCCACCCTGGCGGCGCGGCTCCGGATCTTCCGGCGTGAAGCCGACGACGATGTCCCAGGTGCCGACCCGTTCCCCGGTCGAGCTTGGCTTGAACTCACGGATGACCGAAAGGCGCTGCGCTTCGTCCCTGATGCGGCTCAGCACACCATCGCGGTCGTTCTGGGGTTCACCGGCAAAGTAAAGCTGGGTCGTGAGCAGGCGCTTGCCCTCGCGGTTCACGGCGATGTGGAAGTGGCGGGTGCGGCCGGTGTAAAGTCCGGGCTGCACCGTGCGGAAGCGATACTCGCCCTTCGCATTGGTGACGATCTTGCCATAGCCCTGGAACTGCGGGTCGCGTTCCCGGCCCTTGGGCGCGCCACGGCTGTGGATGTAGCAGCCGTTGGGGTCGGCCTGCCACAGTTCGACGACGGTGTCGGCGACCGGTTTGCCATCGACATCGAGCAGGCGGCCGCCGAATTCGGTGACAAGCCCGCCGGCCGGCGCCCCGCCACCGAGGATCTGCGTCAGGTCATTGTCCTGATCGAGGGGAAGATGGTCGGGATAGTAGGGACCCTCGGTCTGGCGCGGGGTCAGGGTGAGGGCTTCGGCATGCACCGCACCCGTGATGACGCCGCCGGTGGCCAGCAGCAGGCTGTGCAGGAGACGGCGACGGTTGAGAGGCAGGTAAAAGGCGTGCATGCCAACTGAAACCGCCCAGGCCGGTGCAAGTTGGCGCGGAAGCGCAGTTTTTTTCGCTGCCTCCCGTCCGAGAAACGAACCCCATCCGATGACGCCACCCTCCCCCGCCCAGCGCGAAGCCCTGCGCACGGCTCCGGCCGCGCCCTTTGTCATGCACCAGCGCTGGCAGGACCTGCTCTTCCTGCACTGGCACTTCGCCCCGGAACAGATCCAGTCGAGTCTGCCTGCGGGCCTGCACGTTGACACCTTTGCGGGCCAGGCCTGGGTTGCCATCGTGCCGTTCGTCATGCGCGGCATACGACCGCGCCTGCTGCCCCCGGTGCCTGGCATCAGCAACTTCCTGGAACTCAACCTGCGCACCTACGTCCACGACGACAGGGGCCGGCCCGGGGTGTGGTTTTATTCGCTCGACTGCAACCAGTCGCTCGCGGTGTGGACGGCACGCACCTTCTTCCATCTGCCCTACCAGCGGGCCGACATGACTCTCGCGTCTGAAGCGGGCGGCAGGCGGCAGTATCGCTCGCAGCGACGCGGCGATGCTCGGGTTTCAGAGTTCACCCATCGACTCGTCGGGCCCCCAAGGCAGGCGGTGCCCGGGACGCTCGACTTTTTCCTGGCCGAGCGCTACCTGCTCTTCGCCTCGACCCCGCGCGGGCTGCGCCTGGGTCGCGTCCACCACGCGCCATACCCGCTGGTGGATGCCCAGGTCGAAACCTGGGACACGCGCCTGTTCCGGCTCGCCGGTCTGCCCGAGCCGGATCGACCGCCGGACCATGTCATGGGCTCGCCCGGTGTGGACGTGCGCGTCTGGCCGCTCACTCCACCTTGAGGACGCCGTTCATCACCATCCAGTGTCCCGGGAAGGTGCACAGGTAGGGGTAGTCGCCCTTGTCCTTCGGAGCGGTGAGGTGGATGGTGAACTCGGCCTGCGGATTGGTCATGTCGGTCCAGGCAAGGACGTCATCGCTGTCGGGCACGTAGTGCTTCGCGAGGCCCTGCGGATCGGTGATCATGAGATTGCACTTTTCGCCGAGGCGCTGCAGCGAGCCGGGCTTGGCGAGCAGCCAGTTGTGCGGCACGACATCGGGGTTCTTGAAAACCAGGGTGAGTTTTTCGCCGGCCTTGGCCGTGAGCCGCTTCTGGACGTATTGCAGGCCGAGTGCGGCCTCGACGACGATCTCGCGGCCACCCTCGCCCTTCGCCCAGGGGTTTGGTTGGGCTGGCTTCGGCGCTTCGAGGCCGACCTGGGCGGCGTGATGGGTCTTGGCGATCTTGGTGTAGCCGGGGA
>JAURMS010000033.1 GCA_030830595.1 Gammaproteobacteria bacterium
CGCCAGCTTCGGCACCAGTGGCACGCTCTACGGTGTCGCCGACAGCCCGGTCGTTGACGGTCAGGGCGAGGTGGCGGCCTTCTGCGACAGCACCGACCAGTGGCTGCCGCTCGTCTGCACGATGAACGTCACCGTCGTCACCGAGCAGGTGCGCGAGATGTTCGGCTGGGACTTGAAGCAGCTGGAGGCCGCGGTCGCCAGCGCCCCGGCCGGCGCCGACGGCGTCACCTTCCTGCCCTACCTGAACGGCGAGCGCACCCCGAACCTGCCCAACGGCAGCGGCGTGCTGCACGGCCTGCGCACCACCAACCTGACGCCGGCCCACCTTGCCCGCGCGGCGGTCGAGGGCGCCACGCTTGGCCTCGCCTACGGCCTGAAACGCTTCCGCGATCTCGGCATGAACCCCGCCGAGATCCGCCTCACCGGCGGCGGCAGCAAGAGCGGCGTCTGGCGCCAGATCGCCGCCGACTGCTTCAACGCCGAGGTCGTCACCCTCAGCACCAGCGAGGGCGCCGCGCTCGGCGCCGCCATCCAGGCCGCGCATGCGCGCGCCAACGAGAAGATCGCGACGACAAGCTACGACGAACTCTGCGCCCGCCTGGTGCGGCTCGACGAGGCGACTCGCTGCAAGCCCGACCCCGCGAAAGCGAGCCTCTACGCCGCCCAGCTCGAACGCCAGATGGAACTCACCGGCCGGCTCAATCAGACGGGCTGGCTGTGAGACGCGCATTGCGCTTGCCTAAGCGGTCCGGGAGGCGGTGGAATGCAGCATGAGTTCGCTTACCCGCCGTCACTTCCTTGTCGCCAGCGCAGGCGGCATTCTTGCGCGTCGCACGTCAGCGCTCGAGGCAAACCCGGGCTGGAAGGACAAGCTGGAGGCCATCCTTTCCCAGTTTGAGCTGCCTGCCTTGGGGGCGGCCATTGTCACTCTGCGGGGCTGTCAAAGCCTGGCGGTGACCGGGGGGCGCAAGAAGGGCGACAAGCCCCCGGTGACCCCCGAGGATCTTTGGCACCTGGGCTCGAACACCAAGGCGATGACGGCCACGCTCGCCGCCATCGCCGTCGAGGAGGGCAAACTGCGCTGGGACAGCACGCTCGGCGAGGTGTTTCCCCGGCAGAGGGAACTGAAAAAGTCCCCGCTCGCCCAAGCGACGCTGACCCATCTGCTCAGTCATTGGTCGGGCCTGCCCGCCAATGCCCCCTGGGGGACGCTCATGCTCGGCGGCGGCAAACTACAGGACCAGCGCGCAGCCGCCCTCGAGCTTGCCGCCCGCACGCCCCATCTGCCGACACCCGGTCAAAAACACGAGTATTCGAACTACGGTTACGCCCTTGCCGGTCACATGCTTGAGGAAGTCTGGAATGCCTCCTGGGAGGATCTCATGCGCCGGTGTTTGTTCGCCCCGCTGGGCATCCAGTACGCGGGCTTTGGGGGTGTTGGCAAGCCGGGCAGGATCGACCAGCCCTGGCCGCACAACGGCCAGGGCGAGCCCATGCCGCAGAATGGCCCGCTGGTGGACAATCCCGCTGTGCTCGGCCCTGCGGGCACGGTCCACATGAGCCTGGAGGATTGGAGCCGGTTCATCGCCGAGCATCTGGCGGGACGCGCGGGCAAGGGTCGCCTGCTGACAACCGCCGCGGCCTACCAGCACCTGCACACCGCCACTCAGCCTGGGGAAAACTACGCGTTTGGCTGGCTTGCCGTCGAGCGCCCCTGGGGCGGCAAGGTGTTGAACCACAGCGGCAGCAACACGATGAACCGCAGCGTGGCCTGGCTGGCGCCGGAAAAGGGCTTTGCCGTGCTGGCCTGCACCAACACCGGGACCGAAGTCGCCAACCGAGCCCTCGACGACGTTGCCGGCCTGCTCATCCAGGCGCATCTCAAGGCGAGTTAGCGGATGAGGCGCTGCTCCTTCACAGCAACTCCGCCACGAACCGGCCGGGATCAAAAGGCTGGAAGTCCTCGGCTTTTTCGCCGATGCCGATGAAGCGGGTGGGGATGCCGAGTTCCTGTTGGATGGCAACGAGCACGCCGCCCTTGCCGCTGCCGTCGAGCTTGGTGACGATGACGCCGGTGAGGGGGATGGCCTTGTGAAATTCGCGCGCCTGCTGAAGGGCGTTGCCGCCGGTGGTGGCGTCGACCACGAGCAGGACTTCATGAGGCGACTCCGGATCCTTGCGACCGAGAATGCGTCGCACCTTCTTCAGCTCCTCCATGAGGTTGTGCTTGGTGTGCAGGCGGCCGGCGGTGTCGCAGAGCAGGAAGTCGGCGCCGGTGCGGCAGGCGAGGTCGTAGGCTTCAAAGCAAACCGCCGCCGGATCGCCGTTGGGCGGGCCCTTGACCATGGTGATGTTCAGCCGCTGCGACCACACTTCCAACTGCTCGACCGCCGCCGCGCGGAAGGTGTCGGCCGCGGCCAGCACGACCTTTTTGCCGTGGTCTTGCAGGTGCTTGGCCAGCTTGGCGGTTGAGGTGGTCTTGCCGGTGCCGTTGACGCCGACGGTGAGCAGGACCTTGGGCCGGCCATCGAGCCGGGTCAGGGCTGGCACCTGCGCCGGCAGGATGCTTTTCACGTGCTCGCGAGCCACCTGGACGATGTCGGCCCCGTGCAGCTTGCGGCCCTGGGCCTTGAGGTCGTCGACGATGCGCAGTGCCAGGCGCGGGCCGAGGTCGCCGGCGACGAGGGCGGCCTCGAGTTCATCCCAGTCGATGTCGGGTTTGGTGAAGCGCTGAAGGAGGGATTTGAAAAAGCCGGCCATGGTCGGACCCCTTGCATAGACGGGATTTGCCGGCCTGCCAGTGCGGAATGGCGGGCTTCAGATCCCCGCCAGGTCGAGGTCAGGGTCGAGGACGGCGCCGTCGAGCAGGTGCGCGACCAGATGCTGAGCCAGCCAGGGGGCGCGCAGCACGCCCTTGGAGGCGAGACCGTTGAAGCAGGCCTGGCGCGGTCGGCCGGGCAGGCGGCCAAGCAGGGCCTCGCGGCCGCGCACGATGGGGCGCACAGCGGTCTGGCGGTCTGTCACTTGGAAATCGACGGGCAGCAGGTCGTGCAGTTTTTGCTCGAGTCCTGCCACCGCTTCGGGTGAGGGCGTGTGGGGTTCGGTGAAGGGCACCTCGTAGGTGGGACCGGCACGCAGGCTGCCGTCGCCGCGCGGC
>JAURMS010000257.1 GCA_030830595.1 Gammaproteobacteria bacterium
ATTCAGCATCAATGGCAGCACCGCCGGCGTCAGCCGCATCACCCTGCGCGGCATCAACACCGGCGGCGTGGCCAGCACGGTAGGTGTCTACGTGAACGACGTGCCCTTCGGCTCCAGCAGCGGCCTCGCCAATGCGGCCATCGTCTCCGGTGACTTCGACACCTTCGACGTCGAGCGAGTAGAGGTCCTGCGCGGCCCGCAGGGTACGATCTACGGCGCCAGCTCCTTGGGCGGCACCATCAAGTACGTCACCCGCGCACCGAGCACGGACGGATTCGAGGCCCGCGTGAAAGCCTCCCTGGACAGCGTCGATGAGGGTGGGTCCGGCTATTCGGTCACCGGCGTGGTCAACCTGCCGATCAGCGACAGCGTGGCGTTCCGGGCCAGTGGCTTCTACAAGTCCGAGGACGGCTACATCGACTCGATCGGCAACAACCCGCTGCCCAGCCTGACAGACCCCTCGGTGAACATTTTGGACGGCACCCGCGTAGCCAAGGACATCAACGATCTGGACAGCTTCGGCGGTCGGATCTCGGCGCTGTTCAAGCTGTCCGATGCCGCCACGCTGAACCTCGCCGCTTTTGCCCAGAACCTGGAGAGCGGCTCGTCGAACATCATCGATGTGGACCCGTTGACGCTCAAGCCGCTGAACAGCAAGCCGGTGCGCTCCAGCTACCGCGAGGATTTCAACGACATCGAATACCGCGTCTACAGTGCCACCCTGGACTGGGACCTCGGGTCCATGTCGCTGCAGTCGGTCACCAGCTACAGCACCTTCGAGCAGACCTTCCAGAGCGACCAGGACGCCAACGTGCTGCTGGCCGGCGTCCCACTCGGCCCCCTGTTCACGCTGTTCTTCGGTGATGCCGAGACGCGTCCGCTCGGGGCGCTGCTGGACCAGATCACCAGCACCGACAAGTTCACCCAGGAGTTCCGACTGGTCTCCCCGGAGAGCGAGAGCTTTGAGTGGCTGGTCGGCGCGTTCTATACCGAGGAA
This sequence comes from Gammaproteobacteria bacterium, assembly GCA_030830595.1. Taxonomy (GTDB): domain Bacteria; phylum Pseudomonadota; class Gammaproteobacteria; order Steroidobacterales; family Steroidobacteraceae; genus SG8-30. Next base: position 998 of record JAURMS010000257.1, read on the forward strand.
GACTCTGGCATCGATCCCCAGCAGTTGCTGCCGGTGGAAGCCGTCAGCGGCGCGGTGGCGACCGACATCCCCGACCTATTCGTGGCGGCCATCCGCTCCAAGTTCGAGGAAATCGCCCTGTTCGCGAATGCCACCTGGAAGGTGACGCCACGCCTGGAGCTGTCCTTCGGCGCTCGCGCCAGCGAGAACAAGCAGGAAGCGACCCAGATCGCGGAAGGGCTCCTGCTCGGCGGCTCCCTCAACTTCGAGGATGCCAAGTCCTCCGAAAGCCCGTTCACCTACTCTTTCTCGCCGCGCTTCGAGATCAGTGATTCGGTCTCCGTGTATGGCCGGGTGGCCACCGGATATCGGCCTGGCGGCCCGAACATCATCCCCATCGGCGCCCCGTCCGGCACGCCCGGCTCTTACGACTCGGATGAGTTGACCAACTACGAAGTGGGCCTGAAGGGCTCCTTCCTCGAGGGCAAGCTGCAGCTGGACGTGGCGGCCTTCCTCATGGATTGGGAGGACGTGCAGTTGTTGGCCGTCATCAACGGTGTCGGGCTGAACGCCAACGGGGGCACGGCGGAGAGCAAGGGCTTCGAGCTGGCGGCCAGCCTGCAGCCGGTGGACGGCCTGAACCTGTCCTTCAACGCCGCCTATACGGACGCCTACCTCACCGAGGACACGGACCCTGCCGTGGGCGGCCTGGACGGCGATCCGCTGTCCTACGTGCCTGAGTGGAGCTACGGACTGGCGGGCGACTACAGCTGGGCGGTGATGGGGGATGCCACCGCCTATGTGGGTGCGAACCTGGCCTACGTCGGCTCGAGGCCCGCCGGTTTCTCCAACCGCAATCCCGATGGCAGCATCCGGGAAGCCGCGTCCTATACGACGCTGGCTGCGCGCGCCGGCGTAGACTTCGGCCAATGGTCCATCGAGCTCTACGGCCGCAACCTCACCAACGAAGAGGGCTACAGCGACATCCTGGCCCCGGGCACCCTGCCCAATGGTGCGGCGGGCATCGCACTGATCCGACCGCTGACTATCGGCCTGGCGGTGGGCGCCCGGTTCTGACCGGCGCTCACGGCCATGTTGAGCGGCATGCGCATGCCGCTAATTGAGGCCGAGCAGACCTTCGCCCTGGGCGCCGCGATCATGCTGATCGTGGCGTTCGGGCTGTGGGCCGAGCGCCGACGCTGGGGCCAACAACTCGGCGGGCCCCTGCTGCTGTTGGGCCTGGCCATGCTTTCCTCCAACCTCGGCCTGATTCCCTTCTCGGCCCCGGTCTACGGAACTATCGCGGGTGTCCTGGTGCCCATGGCCATCCCGCTGCTCCTGATGCGGGCCGACTTTCGCACCATCGTGAGCGAGTCCGGGCCCATGCTCGTGGCCTTCATGGTGGCGGCGACCGTTACCGTGATCGGGGCATTCGTAGGCGCGATGGCGCTCGACCTTGGGCCCTTCGAGCCGCAAATCGTCGGCAGCCTCACCGCGAGCTACATCGGCGGGTCACTCAACTTCGTGGCCACCGCGGAAGCGGTGGGCATCAAGGACTCCTCCATCTACGTGGCCAGCCTCGCTGCCGATGCGGTGGGCGCAGTCATTTTTCTCCTGCTGCTGATGAGCTTGCCCGCGATACGACTGCTGCGCGAATGGATGCCCTCGCGGTTCCTGGGGGCCAGCGAGTCAGTGGCTGCCAGCCAAGCTGTCCAGTCGGACACACCGAAGCCCTTTTCACTGGCCGGGGCCGCCTATGGCCTGGCCATCAGCCTCGTGGTCTGCGCCCTGGCGGAGTGGCTGACCGGGCTGCTCGGGATCGGTGCGCTGTTCATCCTGGTGGTCACGGCACTCGCCCTGGTGGTGGCCAACCTGGGACGCAGCCTGGTGCGCCACGTATCGGCCGACTTCGAGCTGGGCACGCTGTTCATGTACGTGTTCTTCGTGGTCATCGGTGCTGGCGCCAACCTCGGCGAGGTGCTCGGCGCTGCGCTGCCGATCGTCGGCTTCATCGTGGTGATGGTGGTGGTTCACTTGCTGCTGCTCATCGCCATCGGCAGCTGGTGGAAGCTCGACCTGGCGGAAGTACTCATCGCTTCCAACGCCTGTATCCTGGGCCCGGCCCCGGCGGCGGCGCTCGCGGCAGGCAGGGGCTGGCAGGCGCTCGTGGCACCGGGAATACTGGTCGGCATGTTTGGTTACGCCATCGCCACCTTCATAGGCATTGCGCTGGCTGGCATCCTGGGAGCCTGACGATGAACGCCGGCACTGCTCGCCTGTCCCTGCGCACCCCCTACCTCATTTTCATCGGCAACCAGACGGATCCCACCTATGCCAAGACCGGCCTGGGGCTGGTGCAGTGGTGTGGCGACCGGGTGGCTGGTCAGCTGCGCTTCGGCGAAAAGCCGGTGGACCTCGGAGTGCCCGACCTGACCCTCGAGGCTGCCGTCGCTCTGGGCGCGCGCAGCCTGGTGATCGGGGTGGCGCCGGTGGGCGGCGTCATTCCCGGCGACTGGTGGGACATCATCCGGCAAGGTGCCGAACTCGGGCTCGATATCGTCAGCGGGCTGCATGGGCGCCTGGCCACGGTCCCCGGGCTGGCCGATGCCGCACAGCGTGGAGGCGGCAGGCTGGTCGACATCCGGGTCCCGCCAGCAAACATCCCAGTGGGGACCGGCCGCAAACGCAGTGGCCAGCGGGTGCTGATGCTCGGCACCGACTGCGCAGTGGGAAAGAAGTATTCGGCGCTCGCGCTGGCCGCGTCACTTCAGGCACTGGGCGTGAAGGCGACCTTTCGCGCCACCGGTCAGACCGGCATCCTGATCGCCGGCGAGGGCATGCCGATCGATGCGGTCGTGGCCGACTTCGTCTCGGGTGCCGCCGAACTGCTGTCGCCCGATAACGACCCGGCACATTGGGACGTCATCGAAGGCCAGGGATCCCTGTTTCATCCCGGCTATGCCGCGGTCACCCTGGGCCTGCTGCATGGCTCCCAGCCCGATGCCATCGTGATCTGCCACGACGCGACGCGCCGGGTCGTGTCCGGCTGGCCGGACTACGTGCTCCCCACGCTGGCCGAATGCCGCGACCTGGGCCTGACCCTGGGCCGGCGCACCAATCCCGCCATTCGCTGCGTGGGGTTTTCGATCAATACGTCCCGGCTGCCGGCGGCGGAACGCGCCGGCTACCTGCGCCGGATCGAGGAAGAGACCGGCCTGCCCTGCGTCGATCCCATCGCCACAGGCTGCGAGGCCATCGGGCGACGCTTGATCGAGTAATATCCAGATCCAGCCATCGCACAGGACACCGCCTCATGGGCTCCAACTTTGACTGCGAGGTCCTCGTAGTAGGCGCCGGCCCGGTGGGCCTCGCCACGGCCCTCTCGATGGCAGCGCAGGGGGTGGACGTCCGCATCATCGACGACATGCCCGCCCGCCATGCCAACCCGAGGGCCAGCTCCATCCACGCGCGCACGCTCGAACTGCTGGCGCCCTTCGGTGTATCGGACCGGCTCGCCGCCTATGCCCAGCCGGTCAGGCATATCGCCTTTTTCGACGGGGACGGTCATGAAGTGCTGCGCCGCCACCTGCGCGCGATCGACTCTCAGTACCCGCCCCAGCAGAACCTGCAGCAGTGGCACGCGGAGTGGATCATCGCGGAACAACTGCTGGCGCGCGGCGTCGATGTACAGTCGGGCACCCGCTGTACGGGCCTTGCGCAGGACACCGAGGGTGTCGTGGCCAGCATCGAGGACGCCAAGGGTCGCGCGGAGATTCGATGCCGGTTCCTGGTCGGGGCAGATGGCGCGCGCAGCACGGTCCGCAAGGCCTGCGGCACCCGCATGGTCGGGAAGGACTATCCCGATCGATGGATAGGCGGAGAACTGGATGTCGAGCATGAAGAGGTTCTGACCGAGGTGCGCTTCCTGCTCGGTGCTGATCGAGCATCGATGATGCTGCCACTGGATGGCAGCATCATGTTCTTTGCCATCCTGCGTGATGATGAATTCCCCGATGCCAAGCCTGGCCCTGCCACACCCGAGCAGGTCATGCAGGTCTACCACGCCACTTTGGGGGCACATCCTCACCTGGCAGCCAAGGTCCTGGGCGTCTCCTGGGGCGGTCATTTCCTGATGCACGGCTGTTGCGTGCCGGACTTTCGCATCGGTCGCGTGTTCCTTGCGGGCGATGCCGCCCACCTGGTTTCTGCCGCCGGCGGCTACGGCATGAACACCGGCATCCAGGATGGCATCAACCTCGCTTGGCGGCTTGCCGCGCACCTGCGGCTCCATGCAGACGCCTCGATCCTCGACGGTTACGACGCCGACAGGCAGGAAGCTTTCGCACTGGCCAATGAGCTCAGTGATCGCGGGCAGAAGATGGTTTCTGCCCATGATGCCGGCGCCATGGCCAACCCCGAGCTGCGCTCGGACGCGGTGATGGCGGCTGCCGACCGTACAGTCGGCGAGGTGGCCCTGGTCTACCGGCAAGACCGCATGTGGCGCGACGAGGCCCGCACCGGCAGCTTCACGGCCGGCATGCGGGTGCCTCCCACTGCAGATTTCAGCTGTGGCGAGGGTGCGCCGAGACCTTGGTCGGGCATCTACGACGGCTTCAACTGGACGGTGGTGCTGGCTATTCCTGACAGAAAATCGGTGCGTGCGGCTGATATCCGGCAGATCGATCTCGCGGCACTCGTCTGGTTGAATGCAAGGGTTCGCATCGTGGTCGCTGCGGGGGATGCCTTCAGCTGGAACGCGCCCAGGCCAACGCTCTATGTCATCCGACCGGACGGCTACATCGCCTTTCGCTGCGATGCCGCTCCGGGCCAGCTGCCTGAGGTCGGGCGGCTCGCCGCCTGGCTTGGGGAGACCTTCGGCGGGGAATTGATCTCGAACTCCTGAGCTCCCTCTGGCGGCCGGCAGTGACCTGGACCAGAATAACGAGACCCAATCCGACACCAGGAGAATCTTATGCCGGTTCGCCAAGTTCGCGCCGCTGCCACGCTCCTCGTTCTTGGAGCAGTTTCTGTCGCTACCCAGGCCGAAGACATGAAGGCCGGCCTGTGGGAGTACAAGAGCAAGATGTCGAGCGCCAGTGGCGAGATGGAAGCGGCCATCGCCGATGCCCGGGAGGCACTGGCCTCAATGCCCCCGGAGCAGCGCCGCATGATGGAGCAGATGATGGCAGCCCGGGGCATGCAAATGTCGATGGGCGCCGATACCACGCAGGTGATCCGCGTCTGCGTCACCGAAGAGCAGGCTCGGGACTTCGACGTTCAGTCTGACCCGAATTGCACGCAGCAGACGGTAGACCGCAGTGGCAACCGGATCAAGGTTCGCTTCGCCTGCAAGAGCGACGGGGTCATCACCGAGGGCGAGGGCGAGCTCGTCTTCACTGGCGGTTCGTCTTATCAGGGCACCACCACGATTCGCACCAACGACAATGGCAAGCGGGAAACCCTGACCGTGCAGCAGGAAGGCCAGCGACTGGGCGACGACTGCGGCAACCTGAAACCGCGCCGCTAGGTGACATTGACGGATAGCCTGGTTGCCCCGTCGACCGTCGCGGCCTACCGGGAAACGGAGTATCGGGTTGGCGGACAGGGTGGCCTTGTCCTGAGGGTAGGTCAGCGCTCTCGCGACTTGCTCGGTGCCCACAGCAGCGCGGGCGTGGACTTCAGCGCCTTCGTCACGGCCTGCAACCCACACAGCGCACCGCTATCGGCGGCGGCAAACCTCGAGCGGCAGGCCGCCTTGGCTGAGGAGCTCAAACGATTGGGCTTCGCGTATAAGGTGGGGATCGGACAACACCCCGACAACGGCTGGCCTGGTGAGCCCAGTTTCCTGGTGCTAGGCATCTCGCTGGAGGACGCCCGGGCGCTCGGCGAGCGTTACGGCCAGAACGCCATCGTCTGGAGTGGAGCCGATGCCGTTCCGCAGCTGGTGATGTTGCGCTAGGAGCGGGTCCCGCCCCTCAATCCGCCGTCGCACCTCCGTCGATCACCAGCGGATGACCGGTCACGAAGCTCGCAGCGTCGGAGCACAGCCACAGCACGCCCGCTGCCACCTCTTCCGGTCGGCCGAAGCGACCGAGTGGCGTCATGCCCTCCATGATCTTGCGGATCTCGGGTCGCGACGCCACGCCTTCCACCATCGGCGTATCGATCACGCCAGGACACACGCAGTTCACGCGGATGCCCTTGCGCGCCCACTTGAGCGCACCGTGCCGGGTCAGCCCCACCACCGCATGCTTGGTGGCGGTGTAAGCAGGCTGCGAAGCATTACCGACCAGCCCGCTGATGGAAGCGGTGTTGACGATGGCGCCGCTGCCCTGAGTGAGCATGACCTCCGCCTCCGCGCGCATGCACAGCATGACGCCCGTGAGGTTGACGCTTAGGCTCTTCTGCCACACGGGCGTGTCCCACTCGTCCACCGCCAGGCTGTTGATGCCCGCATTGTTGTGGGCAAAGTCCAGGCGACCATACTCACTGATGGCCCGCCCGACGAGGGCCGCCACATCCGACTCACTCGCCCACACTGCCACACTGATCGCCTCACCACGAGCAGCCGCCTGAGCAGCCCGCAGCACCCCCTCCAGACGCAGTCGCCCCGACTCCCCGCCAAACAACAGGCCCCGCGGCAGACCCGCAGACTGCGACTCCCGCTCCAGCAGTGACTCAGGCAGCAACTGCACATCCGGCTCCGACAACTGCCAGCGATCACACTCCCCTCGCAACTCCTCAAGCACCCCCGATAACTCAGGATCATCCACCCGATTCACAAGCTCCCACGGATCACGCTCCAGATCATACAGCTCCTCCGCACGCCGCGGCCGCAGCCACTGCCCCTGAACCTCCGAAAGCTCACCAG
>JAURMS010000258.1 GCA_030830595.1 Gammaproteobacteria bacterium
ACCAGCGGTGACACCGCAGGGGTAGGCCAGCCAGCTATCGTCATGAATGGAGATTGCCCCGTCCCCGAGGACACGGTAGCCAATGCGCAGGCCATTGCCGCCTCGGAACTTGCCGGCCCCACCCGAATCGGTGATGGTCTCGTAAATGTCGATCCGGAGAGGGAAATAGCTTTCCAGGAACTCGTTGGGTACGTTGGTGAAGGATGGCCACAGGGAATGACCATCCGGACCGTCGCCAAAGGGCTTGCCCGGGATACCGCCAAAGGTAATCTGGTACAGCTGGTACCACTCGCCGTGCTTGTCATAGCCCGAGTACATGAAATGCGGGCTGTCAGAAAAGCCCGCTGCGCACATGAAGGCCGGGTTGCCCTGGCCAAGCAGGCCGCCCAGCACGTCGAAGATACGACCCAGCGCATGGGTCCGACAGGACAGAGCCGCCGGCTTCATGGGCTTGAGCAGGGTTCCCTTCGGGATCCGTACCTCCATCAGGTCGTAGAAACCGTCGTTGAACAGGATCTGGGGGTCGAAGACCATGATCATGTACACGCCGGCGAACATCTTGAACATTTCCTCGTTGAGGAGGAAGTTGATCGAAGAGATGGACTGTGGATCCGTGCCCGTAAAGTCAAAGATGCACAGGTCTCCTTCCCGCCACATCGAACAGGCGATCTTGTACGGCCCCATGCCCATGCCGTCGTCACAGACGTAGTCTTCGAAGTACTGCTTGGTTTCCGGGACGGTGCGCCGGATCAACTCGCGCATCGCGCGCTTGTTACGCTCCAGCATGGCATCCATGGCCGAATAGAAGATGTCATCACCGAAGCGCTCGGCAATTTCCACACAGCGATTGCCGGCCGTGCGCAGCGCGGCGACGATCGCGTTGAAGTCCGAGTAATTCCAGGTGGGCAGACGGCAATTGTGCAGGACCACCCGCAGCAGATCTTCCTGTAGCTGCCCGCCCTTGACGATCTTGACCGGCGGGACCACGACGCCTTCCTCGTAGATGGTCCGCGCGTCGGTGGGCAGGGACCCGGGAACCTTGCCACCCACGTCGGTCATGTGCCCGAACATGGCAGACCAGGCAATGATCCTGCCCTGCTTGTAGATGGGCATCAGCATCAACCAGTCGTTGGCGTGGCTGATGGCCCCGTTGACTGAATACGGATCGTTGGTGAGGAAGATGTCGCCCTCCTCGACCGTGCCGTCATAACCCTGCATGAAGCCCCAGATGAAGGAACCGAACTGGCCCACCACCATCTTGCCCTCGAGGTTGGCAATCATGGGGAACTCGTCGTGCTGCTCGCGAATACCCGGCGACATCGCGGTTCGGAACAGGACGGTGTCCATCTCGTAACGCGCGTTGCGTAGTGCGCTCTCGATGATATCGATGGTGACGGTGTCGACCTTGACCTTGCGGAAGGGCTTCTTGCTACCTTGGATGATCTTGGCTGGCATGGCTCAGTCTCCCTTATTTCCGACCCTTCGACTTTCGAACAATACGCTTCGGCGCGCCCTTCAGGCCCTTATGGCCATCCGGGTAGATGAGCAGGTTGCCCAACTTGTCGACCAGCGCGGTGTGCTTGGGCAGGACCACGGTGGTCGAGTCCATTTCCATGACGATGGCCGGACCCTTGACCCGGTTGCCGGCCTTCAGGCGGGCACGGTCGTAGACCGTGGCCTTGACCTTGCGCCCGTCCATGTAAGAGGCCTGGCTGCCGACTGCCGCCTTGGCTGGGTCCGAGGTGCCGGCCGCGATCTTTCGGCGGGTGACCTTGATGCCCTTGCCCTGGACCACGGCGCGCAGCGCCACGAATTCATGTTCCAGGGGCAGCGCAAAGGTAAACAATCGCTTGTGTTCTTCGTCGAACGGCTCCGAGATGGCCTTAAGCCCACGTCGCCGCAGGTCCTCGAGCTTGATGTCCACGGTGAGCCGCAGACCCTGCCCGTGATAGCGGACGTCGACCTGAAAGGAGCGTTGCATCTCGGAACGGGGCACCTTCTCACGCTCGAGTGCCTTGGCGGCTGTATTCGAGAGCTTGTCGAGGATCTTGAGGATCTCGTCCGAGCTGGTCTCCGAGAACTTGCGGATGTAGGTGCGAGCAGATTCGTCGCGGACCGCCGTGGTCGCGTCCCCGAGCGCACACAGCACGCCCGGGCCTGGAGGAATGATGGTAGGCCATGAGCCCAGGAGCCTCGACAGGGCGTTGGCATGCAGCGGGCCCGCGCCACCAAAGCCGATCAGGGCGTAATCGCGCGGATCGTGGCCCTGCTCAACGGAGACCAGGCGAAGTGCTCCGACCATGTTCTCGTTGACGATGTCGTAGATGCCCAGCGCGGCATCGTGGGTGGTCTTGCCGAGCGCGGCGCCAACCTTGGCCACTGCCTTCTCTGCCAGGTCGCGCCGCAACTCCATATCGCCGCCGAGGCGCTGCATGGCCGGCAGGTACCCGAGCACCACGTTGGCATCGGTTACGGTGGGTTCCTCGCCTCCCCGGCCGTAGGCGGCAGGCCCCGGGTCTGCACCTGCCGACTGCGGTCCAACTCTCAGGGCCTTGGTCAGCTCGGGGACGTGGGCGATGGAGCCCCCGCCCGCGCCGACGGTGCGAATGTCTACCGAACTGGCCCGCACCGTGACGTCACCGACCGTGGTTTCGCGGCGCAGGCGGGGCTCGCCGCCGTTGATGAGGGCTACGTCGGTGGAGGTGCCGCCCACGTCGACCGTCAGCAGGTTGGGAAATCCTGCCTGCAGGGCCACCCATAGTGCGCCGGTGACACCTCCTGCGGGTCCTGACATCAGCAGGTTCACCGGGTATTCCTCTGCCGATTTTGCCGAGGACAGGCCACCGTCCGAGCGCAGGATATGCAACTTGACCGAGCCTGCCCGGGAGGCCAGCTTGGTCTGCAGGTTCTTGACGTAGCGCTGGACCACCGGACGCACATAGGAGTTCGCCACCGTGGTGACGGTCCGCTCGTACTCCTGCATCTCCGGCACGACGTTCGACGACAGGGACACCGGCACGCCGGGCATGACCTCCGCAGCAATATCCCGAACGCGCCTCTCATGCGCGTCGTTCGCGAATGCGTTGATGAGGGACACCGTCAGGGCCTCGATCTGCTTCCCCTTCAGGCTCTCGAGGGAGCGCCGCAGCGCCTGTTCATTGAGGGGCCGGACCACGTCACCGCGGGCACCGACCCGCTCATCCGCCTCGATGGTGAGCGCCAAGGGCGCCATGGGCAGCGACTTGTTGTAGATGACCCAGCCACCGAGCCCGCCCGGCACGAACGAGCGGGCAATCTGCAGGACCTGCCGGTAGCCCTTGGTGGTGACCAGGCCGACCCGCGCGCCGGATCCGGTGAGCACCGTGTTGGTGGCCACGGTGGTGCCATGCATGACGTGGCTGATCTCTTTGGGGCTGATGGCAGCAAGGCCGCAGACCCGCTCGAGGCCATTCAACACACCGATAGACTGGTCAGCGGGGGTACTCGGCACTTTTGCCGTCCAGGTCTGCCCCGTCTTTTCGTTCACCAGCAGCAGGTCGGTGAAGGTTCCGCCCACGTCGACGCCAAGCCGATATGTCATGCACTTACCCCAGGTTAAGTCGCCGTTGAATCATTATGCTGCCTCAGGCTGCCCGGGCCGGAAATCCACCGGCCTTCACCAGCATGCCAGGCACGTTCCTGCCGAGCTGATCCTGCAACCAGCGCCCCGTTGCGACAGTCTTGTCCAGGTCAACGTGGGTCTCGACGCCCATCCGTTGCAGCATGTACAGCAGGTCTTCGGTGGGAATGTTGCCCGTTGCCGCCGGCGCGAACGGACAGCCGCCGATCCCGCCAATGCTCGCATCCAAAGTGGTCACGCCCGCCTCGACTGCGGCGTAAGCATTCGCCAGCCCAGTGTTTCGGGTATTGTGGAAATGGCAGCGGAGCGGCATGTCGGGCAGCGCCGCCCGCAGCCGACCGAGCAGGTCGGTGACCTGGCTGGGTACGCCCACGCCGATGGTGTCGGCGATGGCAATCTCATGCGGCTTGCCCTCCGCGGCCCGCAGGGCCAGTTCGACCACCCGAGCCGGATCCACTTCGCCCTCGAAAGGGCAGCCAAATGCGGCCGAGATAGTGACCTGTGGACGGATACCGGCCGAATGTGCGGCCTTGGCAATGTCCAGCCAGTCGGCCACCGATTGCTCGCTGGATACGCCCTGATTGCGCTGGTTGAAGGTATCGCTGGCCACGATGGCCATGCCGATCTCGTTGCAGCCCGCCGCGGCCGCGCGATCGAAACCCCGCCGGTTCAGCACCAGTCCGACGTAATGCACGCCCGGGCGGCGGTCGAGGGCTGCCAGCACCGCCTCGGCATCAGCCATTTGCGGCACCCGCTTGGGATTGACGAAACTCGCGACCTCCAGGCGACGCAGGCCGGCATCGATGGCGCGCTGGATGAACTCGACTTTGGCCGCAGTCGGGAACACGCTAGGCTCGTTCTGCAAGCCGTCTCGTGGCCCCACTTCGACGATTTCCACGGTCCTGGTGCGCACCATCGGTCCTCGTAAACCGTAGGAGCGCCGATTGTATACACAGAACCCAGCGCTGCCCAACACGTTGTGCGGCGACCGCCTTGACGCCTCCCGGAGCCACGGCTATACAGCCCCCTTTGCCACTACATCCTCGTCTGGAGCCACATCCATGAACCCGTCCGACTTCCAGAATGGTCCACTCAGCGACCTGCGCGTCATCGAAATGGGGACCCTGCTCGCGGGACCCTTCTGCGGTCAGGTACTGGGTGACATGGGCGCGGAAGTGATCAAGGTCGAGCCGCCCAACCAGGGCGACCCGATGCGGGTCTGGGGCAGGCAGAAACAGGGCGAGCCGTCATTGTGGTGGCCGGTGGTCGGTCGCAACAAGAAGGCGGTCACCCTCGACCTGCGTCAGCCTGCGGGCCAGGAGGTGCTGCGTGAACTGGTGGCCAAGGCAGATTTCCTGCTCGAAAATTTCCGCCCCGGTACGCTGGAAAAATGGGGACTGGGCTGGGAGCAAATCAGCGCCATCAACCCGCGCCTGATCATGATCAGGGTCTCGGGCTTTGGCCAGACCGGGCCCTACTCCCGTCAGGCCGGTTTCGGCGCCATCGGCGAGGCCATGGGCGGGCTGCGCTACGTGGTCGGTGACCCGAGCACGCCTCCTTCGCGGATGGGTATCTCGATCGGCGACTCCCTGGCTGCGACCTTTGCTGCGGTGGGTGCCCTGTCCGCCCTCCACTACCGGGAAAAGACCGGCCGTGGCCAAGTGGTGGACTCGGCCATCTACGAGGCCGTCCTGAACATGATGGAATCGCTGATCACGGAGTACGACAAGACCGGCTACGTCCGCGAGCGCACCGGGGCCATCCTGCCGAACGTTGCGCCCTCCAACGTCTATCCCACCAACGACGGACTGGTGCTGATTGCCGCCAACCAGGATACGGTATTTGGGCGGTTGTGCGAGGCCATGGGGCAACCTGGATTGGCCTCGGACGCGCGCTACGTCAGCCATCAGGCTCGGGGCACCCATCAGCAGCAACTGGACGACCTGATCGGTGCCTGGACCTCTACCCTGACCACCCGCGCGGTGTTGGACCTGATGGACACCCATGGTGTGCCGGCGGGCCAGATTTACCGGGCGCCGGAGATGCTCGCAGATCCGCACTTTGCGGCGCGTAACGCCATCGTCACGACCCAGCATCCGCATTTCGGTGAACTCAAGATGCAGAACGTGGCACCCAAGCTGTCGGAAACCCCAGGCAGCATTCGCTCGGCCTCCCCCGGCCTCGGCCAGCACAACGATGACGTATTCCTCCGTCTGTTGGGGATGGACCCTGAGCGTTATCGGCAACTCTGCGCCGACAAGGTGATCTGATGGCGGAAACCCTGGAGCAGAATTACGCCCGCGGCGGGTTCAGGCAAAGCCTGGCAGCGGGGCAACGCCCGGCGCTGTTGATCGTTGATTTCGTCCGAGCCTATCTGCTGGAGCGCTCCCCACTGTTTGGGGGTGCGGGCTGCCTGGCGGCCCTGGAGGGGGCCCGCAGCCTGCTGGAAGCGGCCCGCTCGGCGAACGTTCCGGTCCTGCACACCAATGTTGCATTCCAGTCCGGCGGCCAGGACGGAGGCGTCTTTTTCCGTAAGGTCCCGGCCCTGACGTGCTTCGAGGCCGGTCATGCCGATCCGGAATTGGCCGCGTTTGCCGAGGGCCTGGAGCCTAGGTCAGGGGAAGTGGTGATCACCAAGCGCTACGCGAGCGCGTTTTTTGCCACCCACCTGGCGGCAACCCTTACCTCGATGGGCCGAGACACCCTGCTGATCGCAGGAGTCTCTACCAGCGGATGCATCCGGGCGACCGCGGTGGATTGCTGCCAGCATGGCTTCATCCCCTGGGTCGTCCGGGAGGCGGTCGGCGACCGCGCTCCCGGACCTCATGAGGCCAATCTGTTCGATCTGCAGGCCAAATATGCCGAGGTCGTCCCGCTGGAAGTGGCCGTCTCTTACGTTACGGCGATTTCTGCGGGCAAGGATCAGCCGGCGACCTGAGACCAGAGCTTGGCGACGCCGGCCGCCTTCGGATTGGCGCTGCCAGCAGCATCGAAGGACTTTCTCGCCTCGGCGTTCTTCTTCTGATCATAGAGCGCGACGCCGAGCACGAACTGCAGGCTGTCAACGCGGGTTACCTTGCCCTTCTGCAACGCCCTCTGTGCCGCCTCTACCGCCTTGGCCTTGTCGCCGAGGGTCAGGAAGGTCAGCGCAAGGCGG
>JAURMS010000259.1 GCA_030830595.1 Gammaproteobacteria bacterium
GCTCCTGCCATTGCGGAGGCATGCATGAACAACTCGAACGGCCATCGCCCTGCGGTACTCATCACGGGGGTCTCGACCGGCATCGGCCGGGCCTGCGCGGAGGCCCTGCTGGCTGCGGGCTGGCAGGTCTTTGGCAGCGTCCGCCGGCAGGCCGATGCGGAGGCCGCCTCGGCCGCCCTGGGTGAGGGCTTCACGCCGCTCGTCTTCGACGTGACTGATGCGGCGGCGATCGCCGCGGCAGCCGGGGCGGTGGGGGAGGCACTGGGCGGCCGAACCCTGCAGGGCCTGGTCAACAACGCCGGCATCGCGGTGGCCGGCCCCGCCGCCCACATCCCGCTGGATGAGGTCCGCCACCAGTTCGAGGTCAACGTGATCGGGCAGATGGCGGTGTTACAGGCCTTCCTGCCCATGATGGGCATGGACCCACGCTGGCGGGGCGCGCCCGGACGGGTGATCAACATGAGCTCCGTCTCGGGACGCATTGCCTCGCCCTTCATGAGCCCCTATGCCATGTCCAAGCACGCCCTCGAGGCGCTGTCCGAATCCCTGCGCCGGGAGTTGATGCCCTATGGGATCGACGTGGTCATCGTGGGGCCTGGCTCCATCCAGACCCCGATCTGGGCCAAGGCCGATGACATCAACGCCGAGCAGTACGCCCACACCGGTTACCTTGAGCACCTTAAGGGCATGCGCTCGCGCATGCAGGCCTTTGGCAATGCCGGGCTGCCGGCCGAGGACGTGGGCGTGCTGGTGCGGCGCATCCTGGAGTCCAGGCGGCCGCGCACCCGCTACCCGATCCTGCGCAACCGCTTCTTCATGTGGACCTTGCCCGGCCTCCTGCCGCGCCGCGTCGTGGACCGGATCCTCGCTCGCCGCTTCGGGCTCGACGATCGGGCGTGAACCTGGCTCGATGAGCGGTGCCCGGTGCCTGGTTCTGTTTGGGGCGGTTCTCCGTTGGCCGGGAGTTTGAAGCTTGGGTTGCCTCCGACCCTGAGGCGGGCACCACGAACTTCGGCAGTTCGATGAACGGCACCGACTGGCGCATGGTCTTTTCGATGTCCCGCAGCAGCGAAGCCTCGTCCTGGGCGACCAGGGACACGGCCCGGCCGGTGGCGCCGGCCCGCGCGGTGCGGCCGATGCGGTGCACGTAGTCTTCCGGCACGTTCGGCAGTTCGTAGTTCACCACCATCGGCAGTTCCTTGATGTCGAGGCCGCGTGAGGCGACTTCAGTAGCCACCAGGGCTGCGATCTTGCCGGCCTTGAAGTCGGCGAGGGCCTTCACCCGCGCAGACTGGCTCTTGTTGCCGTGGATGGCCGCGGCACGGATGCCCGCCGTCTCGAGCTGTTGGGCCAGCTTGTTGGCGCCATGCTTGGTGCGAGTGAAGACCAGCGCCTGGAACCACTGACCTTCGTCGGTGGCGCCATGGCCGAACAGGTGCACCAACAGGTGCCGCTTCTGCTCCTTGGGGACCCGAAAGGCCACCTGTTCCACGCGTTCGGCGGTGCTGTTGCGCGGTGCCACGTCGATGTGGACCGGGTTGGTCAGCAGGCGCGTGGCCAGGTGACGGATGTCGTCGTTGTAGGTGGCCGAAAACAGCAGGTTCTGGCGGGCCTGGGGCAGCAGCTTCATCACCCGCTTGATGTCGTGGATGAAGCCCATGTCCAGCATGCGATCGGCCTCGTCCAGCACGAAGTGGGAGACCCGCGACAGGTCGGCCAGGCCCCGGTTGGCCAGGTCCAGCAGGCGGCCCGGCGTGGCGATGAGCAGGTCGCAGCCCTGGCGCAGGGCCTGGATCTGCGGGTTCTCGCCCACACCACCGAAGATCACGATGGTTCGCAGCGCCTTGTACTTGCCGTAGTCCCGTGCGTTCTGGGCAATCTGGGCGGCCAGTTCGCGGGTGGGCGTGAGCACCAGCACGCGCGGCGCGCTGTCCTTGCGGGCTTCCAGCTTCTGCAGCAGGGGTAGCACGAAGCTGGCCGTCTTGCCGGTGCCGGTCTGGGCGCCGGCCAACACGTCGCGGCCAGCGAGCACGGCCGGAATGGCCTGGGCCTGGATGGGAGTAGGCGTGTCGTAGCCCTTTTCGGTCACGGCACGCAGCAACTCGGGCTCAAGCCCGAGATCGGAAAAATTCATGAATAGCAGTCCTTCAGTAGGCTCGCCGCGAGGGCACCTGGCCCAAGGCGGTCAGTAGCGAGCGGGTTTAGCGTATCGAGCCCGCCAACGCGGCAGTCTTCGAGGCAAAGGGGGCGCTGACCGCGCGACCCTGATTTGATGGCGCGCATCTTACACGCCTGATGGGGGCAGCGCCGGTTTATTTTTTCGCGCTGCGGTTCAGTTCCCAGGCGCACATGGCCGCGGCACTCGCCAGGTTCAGCGACTCGATCGCGCCACAGCCCGAAATATTGAAGGCCCGGGCATGTGGCAGCGACGTCCATGCCTCGGGCAAGCCGCGGGCCTCGCCACCAAACAGCAGTCCGTCGCAGCCAGCGAAGGCGGTCGAGCTGATGGGCTCGCCCTCAAGGTGCAGGCAGCCAATCCGGCGACAGCGAGCGGCAAACGCGTCCAGCGCAACCCCGGTCTCGACGGGCAGGTGGAAGATCGCCCCCATGCTGGCGCGGACTGCCTTGGGGTTGTAGGGGTCCACGCTGTCCGGGCTCAGCAGGCAACGAAAGCCGCCGAACCAGGCCAGCGTTCGCAGCAGCGTGCCGAGGTTGCCCGGATCCTGCACCTCGTGCAGGTACACCAGTCGCTCTCCCGCGACCGGCGCGGCAGCGGGCAGCATGGGTACCACCGCCAAGAGGCCCTGCGGCTCGCGGGTATCGGACAGCCGCGCCATCTGCGAGGTGCTGATCACCTGCGTCTTGAGCGGTGAGCGCCAGTCGGCACGTGAGGGACTGACGTACAGCGTGGCGTCACGGAGTGCAGGGCGCGTGCGCGCTGCCTTTTCCAGTTCGAGGATCAGGTGCTCGCCCTCGACCAGGTAGCAACCGGCGGCCTCGCGGTGCTTGCGCTGCTTGAGCTGGCGGATCTCCTCGAAGGTCATGCGGCGCAAGCTCGTCCTGTGAGTGAGCTGGCGACGGCCTCGGCCAGCAGGATGCCGTCGATGCCGGCCGATAGGATACCCCCTGCATAACCCGCTCCCTCTCCGCCGGGGAACAGGCCGCGCACGTTCAGGCTCTCCAAGCCGTCCGGGTCGCGGGGAATGCGCACCGGTGAGGAGGTCCGCGACTCGATGCCGGTGAGCACCGCATCCTCGCGGTCGAAGCCCCGGATCTTGCGGCCGAACACCGGGAGCGCCTCGCGCAGGGCTTCGATCGCTTCGGCTGACAGCAGGGTGGACAGGTCGCCGAGGCGCACCCCTGGCTGGTAGGACGGCAGCACCTCGCCGAAGGCGGTGGACGGTCGGTCCTTCAGGAAGTCGCCCACCAGTTGCCCGGGCGCGCTGTAGTCGCGCCCACCAAGCTCGAAGGCCAGCGATTCCAGCTTCTCCTGCAGCGCGATGCCAGCCAGCGGGCCATCGGGAAAATCCCGCTCAGGCGAGATCCCTACCACCATGCCGGCATTGGCGTTGCGCTCGTTGCGCGAGTACTGGCTCATGCCATTGGTCACGACCCGGCCGGTCTCCGAGGTGGCGGCCACCACCGTGCCGCCAGGGCACATGCAGAAGCTGTAGACCGCCCGGCCATTCCTGGCGTGGTGCACCAGCTTGTAGTCGGCAGCGCCCAGCGCCGGGTGTCCGGCATGGCGACCGAAGCGGGCCCGGTCGATCATCGACTGCGGGTGTTCGATGCGAAACCCCAGCGCGAAGGGCTTGGCCTCGATGTGCACGCCTCGCTGGTGCAGCATCCGGAAGGTGTCGCGGGCGCTGTGGCCGAGGGCGAGCACGACGTGCCGGGCCGGCAGGACTTCGCCATCCTCCAGCGTCAGCGCCTGCAGTTGCCCGCCCTCGATCCCGACGTCCACCACCTTGCTCTCGAAGCGTACCTCGCCGCCGAGGGCCAGGATCTGCTCGCGCATGGCGGTCACCACGCCGGTGAGGCGGAAGGTGCCGATGTGCGGCCTATTGACGTAAAGAATCTCCGGCGGGGCGCCGGCCTGCACGAACTCCTCCAGCACCTTGCGACCGTAGAACTTCGGGTCGCGCACCTGGCTGTAGAGCTTGCCGTCGGAGAACAGGCCGGCTCCGCCCTCGCCGAACTGCACGTTGGATTCGGGCGTGAGCGTGTGCTTGCGCCACAGCCCCCAGGTGTCGCGGGTCCGGCGGCGTACCTCGCGGCCGCGCTCCAGCACGATGGGCCGAAAGCCCATCTGCGCGAGCACCAGGGCCGCGAACAGTCCGCAGGGCCCGAAGCCGATCACGACCGGGCGTTCGGCGAGACTGTCCGGTGCCCGGGCTACAAAGCGGTAACGGGTGTCCGGTGCGGGGCCGACCTCACGGTCGTGACGCAGGCGCTCGAGCACCCCGGCCTCGTCACGCACCTCCAGGTCGACGATGTAGACGAGGTGGATGCGATCGCGTTGGCGCGCGTCGTGGCTGCGCTTGAACACGCTGTGGGACAGGAGGTCTGCGTCGGCGATGCCGAGCCGGCTGATGACGGCGCGGCGCAAGGCCTCTGGGGGGTGGTCAAGGGGCAGCACGAGCCCGGTGATGCGGATCACGTTCGGTTCCTGGCCGGTGTCTCCGGCAGAGGCCTACAATGAGGCCATTGTAACCGTTCAGCGAGGCGCCCCGCCGGTGGCCAGGTCGAAGAGCAGCAGCCGATGGCTGCAGGAGCATGTCAGCGACCCTTACGTGAAGCGCGCCCAGCGCGAGGGTTACCGGGCACGTTCGGCCTACAAGCTGCTCGAGCTCGATGAGCGCGACCGGCTGCTCAGGCCCGGCATGACCGTGGTGGACCTCGGTGCCGCGCCCGGGGGCTGGTCGCAGGTGGCTGCCGCCGCAGTGGGTGAGAAGGGCCGGGTGGTGGCCAGCGACATCCTGCCCATGGATGCCATCCGCGGAGTGGAGTTCATCCAAGGTGACTTCCGCGAGGAGGCCGTGTTGGCGCAGATCCTGGCGGCGATCGGGGACGCCAAGGCGGACCTGGTGCTGTCGGACATGTCGCCTAACCTGAGCGGCGTGGCTCCGGCCGACCAGGCCGCCTCCATTTACCTGCTGGAGCTGGCCCTCGACCTGGCAGGCCGGGTGCTGAAACCGGGTGGCGACCTCGTCGGCAAGCTGTTTCAGGGTGTGGGCTCGGATGAGTACCTGAAGCAGCTCCGCCAGGTTTTTACCAAGGTCTCCATCCGCAAGCCGGATTCGTCGCGCTCGCGTTCCCGCGAAGTCTATTTCGTGGCCCGCGGCTTCAAGGGCGCGTAACCCGGGCAGATCAGGCGTGGAGGTGGCAGGCCACCTGGTGGCTGGCCCCGGATGTTCCTACCTCGACGACGGGCGGGGTCACCGAGCGGCAGGTCTCCATCACCTTCGGGCAGCGCAGGTGGAAGGGGCAGCCGGGCGGCGGGTTCATCGGTGAGGGCACGTCACCACCGAGCACGATACGCCGCGCCTTGCGGGTGGGGTCGGGGACCGGCACGGCCGAGAGCAACGCCTCGGTATAGGGATGCCTGGGCTGGCGATACAGTTCCTGTGCCGGCGCCATTTCCACGATGCGCCCGAGGTACATCACGCCCACCCGGTCGCTGACGTGCTCCACCACCGACAGGTCGTGGGAGATGAACAGGAAGGCGATGCCCATCTCCCGCTGCAGGCGCGCGATCAGGTTGAGCACCTGCGCGCGAACCGAAACGTCCAGTGCCGAGACGGGCTCATCGGCCACGATCAGCTTCGGATCGAGGGCCAGGGCGCGGGCGATGCCGATGCGCTGGCGCTGGCCGCCGGAAAATTCATGGGGATAGCGGTCCATTACGGCGGTGCGCATGCCCACGACGCCGAGCAGTTCCTCCACTCTCCGCTCTCGTTCTGCCGGCGTGCCGATGCCATGCACCTCGAGTGGCTCGCGGATGGTCTGGGCGACGGTGCGACGCGGGCTCAACGAGGCATAGGGGTCCTGGAAAATGATCTGCATGGAGCGGCGCATGGCGTGCAGGCCACGCGGGTCGAGCGTGGTCAGCTCGGTGCCGTCGAGGAGCACCTCGCCGGAAGTGGGCCGCTGGAGCTGCAGGATCGCCCTGCCGAGCGTGGACTTGCCGCAACCCGATTCGCCGACCAGGCCAAGCGTCTGGCCGGCAGCCAGGGAAAAACTGACGCCATCGACGGCCCGCACCTGGGCCACCACGCGCCTGAGCAGGCCACCGCGCACCGGAAAGTGCTTCTTGAGGTTCCTCACTTCGAGCAGTGGCGTCATCGGCATGCCTCAGAGCGGATGGAAACAGGCGACCCGGGACGGGCTGTCGGCCTCGCCGTCGAGCTCGGGTAGCTCACGATCGCAGCGCGCATCCCGCCGAGCGCAGCGTTCGGCAAAGCGGCAGCCTGCCGGCAGGTCCAGCAGGTCCGGCACCATGCCGGGAATCACCGGCAGGTCCTGGTGCGCCTGCTGGCCGACCCGCGGCAGCGACTGCAGGAGGCCGGCGGTGTAGGGGTGCCGGGGGTGGGCAAACAGCGGCGCGATGTCGGCCTTCTCCGCCACCCTGCCGCAGTACATCACCAGTGCCCGCTGGCAGGTCTCGGCCACCACGCCCAGGTCGTGGGTGACCAGGATCATCGCCATCCGGAACTCCTGCTGCAGGCGCACGATCTGCTCGAGCACCTGCGCCTGGGTGGTCACATCGAGCGCGGTGGTGGGTTCATCCGCCACGATCAGTTTCGGATCGCACGACAGCGCCATGGCGATCACCACGCGCTGGCGCATGCCGCCGGACAGCTGGTGGGGATACTCGTCGATGCGCTGCGCAGGCGCCGGAATGCCCACCTTGGCCAGCAACTCGATGGCGGCTGCGCGAGCCTGGCCCCGGGAGAGTCCCTTGTAGCGGCGCAGGATGTCGATCATCTGGCTGCCGATGGTGAACACCGGATTGAGGGCCGTCATCGGCTCCTGGAAGATCATGGCCATCTCGCGGCCGCGCAGCTTTCGCAGTTCTCCCTCCGGCAGCCCGACCAGTTCGCGTCCCGCAAGGCGGATGCTGCCGCTGGCAATGCGCCCGGGCGGGTTCGGGATGAGGCCAAGGATGGCGAGTCCGGTGACCGTCTTGCCGCAGCCTGACTCGCCCACCAGGCCTACGGTCTCGTTGGGGAAGACGTCGAAGCTCACACGGTCCACTGCCCGTACCGTGCCATGTTCGGTGCGGAATTCGACCACGAGATCACGCACGCTGAGGATGGGTTCGCCACTCATGAAACCTGCCTCGGGTCGAGCGCATCCTGCAGCGCGTCGGAGAAGATGCTGAAGGCCATGACCAGCCCGAACATCAGCACCGAAGCAGCCAGGAAGTTGTTGAAGAACCCGGCCAGCACCTCAAAGGTGCTCTCGGAAATCATCAACCCCCAGCTCATGCCGTCCTTCACGCCGAGGCCGAGGAAGCTCAGGATCACCTCGGACTTGATGGCGGCCACGAAGGTGATGGTCGACTGCACCAGCAGGATGTGGAAGGTGTTGGGCAGGATGTGCCGGAAGATGATGGTGTACTCCGGCACGCCGATGGCATGAGCCGCTTCAACGAACTCGAGGCCCTTCAGCTTGATCACCTCGCCGCGTACCAGTCGCGCCGTAGTGATCCAGAAGGTGGAAATCATCGCCACGTGCATCGACCAGGGGTTGCCCTCCAGCGCGAAGGCGATGGCCGCCACCAGCAGGTAGAAGGGAATCGAGTCCAGCACGCCCATCAGCCAGACCACCAGCTCGTCGGTGGCGCGCCCGCTGAAGAACCCGGCCACCGCACCCAGCACTGCCCCGAGCAGGGTGGACAGCACGGCCACCACCAGGCCGATCTCGAAGGCGGTGCTGATGCTGTAAATGCTTCGCTGGAAGATGTCCTGACCGATCAGGTTGGTGCCGAACCAGTGCGCTGCTGAAGGTGCTTCCCACTTGCCGCCAGCCACATCACCCCAGCCGGTGGCCCACAGCCCGAGCCACACCCCGACAGCCGCCAGGAAATAGGCCGCGACCACGGCGAGCCCCAGCATGCCGAAGCGGTCGCGGCGCAGCTTCCAGGCGGCCTTGGACCACAGTGACTGGCGACGAGTTGTGGTCTCGGTCATGACAGCGACACTCGCGGGTCGACCGCCCGGTAAAGGATATCGGTCAGCAGCTGCGCGAGGACGAACAGCACCGCAGTAAGGCCCACCACCGCCTTCAAGACCGGCTGGTCGCCGGTGGTGATGGCGTCGAAGGTGACCTTGCCGACTCCCGGGATGCCGAAATAGGTTTCCACCAACAGTGCGCCACTGATGACGATCAGCGGAATGGTGAACACCACCCGGGTGATGATCGGGATCAGGCAGTTCTTGAGCACGTTGCGATACAGCAGCTTGGCCGGTGGCACGCCGAAGGCCCGCGCCGTGCGCACGTGGTCACGGTTGAGTTCCTCCACGATCACCGAGCGGTAGAAGCGGGTGTTGTAGCCGAGGGCGACGAATACGGTGGCCAGCGTGGGGACGGTGACGTATTCGAGGTACTCGGCGAAGGAATGCACGTTCCAGCCGCGCACCGGGAACCAGCCGAGGCCCGAGCTGGAAGAGAAGATCACCTGGAAGGCGATGATCACGATCAGGTAGCTGATGCTCATGCCGGTCACGGAGAAGGCCATGATGCCCTTGTCTGGCCAGCGGCTGCGGTAATGCGCAGCGAGGAGCGCCAGCAGCAGGGCGAGGAGGTTGCCGAGTACGAAGCCGGGCAGGATCAGCATCAGCGAGACGGGAATGGTGCGCCCAAGCAGGTCGGTGACCAGTTCGCCGGTCGAGTTGGAATTGCCGAAGTCCAGCGTGGCGACCTCGCGCAGGTAGTCGGCGTAGCGAACCAGGAAGGGCTGGTCGTAGCCGAGCTGGGCGCGAATCTCGGCGATCTGCTCGGCCGTGGGGTTCTTGCCCAGCAGCTGGTAGGTCTGGTCGGGGCCGAAGTAGACCATCAGCAGGAAGCTGATGAAGGTCACCCCGAGCAGCAGCGGAATGCCCGAGGCCAGCCTGCGCAGGGAGTACTGCAACACTTCCATGCCTAGTCCTTCAGGTCCACGTACTTCAGGAAGAAGCCACCGACGATTTCACGGTCCGGCAGTGCGATGACGTCCTTGTGCCAGAGATGGATGCGGGTCCGCGACAAGCCGGTGGCGCTAAGACACTCCTCGATCATCCGCTCGTTCATGCGCCGATAGATGGCGGTGCGCTCCGGGGAGGGCAGCATGACGCTCGCCTGCTCGTAGAGGGCGTCGTACTCGGCATCACGCCAATTGGAGTCGTTGGAGCCTGGTGAACTGTTGGGACCGTAGAACAGCTGCAGGGTGTTCTCTGCATCCGGGTAGTCGAGACCCCAACCCTTGACCACCCACGGCAGTTCGGCCTGTTTCCAGGCCTTGCTGATGTCACCGAAGGTGGCGTACTGCTTCAGGACTACTTTTTCGGGGGGGTAACCAATGTCCTTCAACCAGGCCCGGAATTGCTCGAACATCAACCGGTTCAGCACATTCGCGGTGGTGCCGAAGGTGAGCACGGGCAAGTTGGAGGCAGTCCAGCCGTTGTCCTCAAGCAGCCTGCGTGCCCCGGCAACGTCGCGGGTGACGCTGTCCCGGGACAGGTCCGGGTCGAATTCCGGGACCACGGGGGGAATGATTCCCGGGAACACGGTGCCGATGCCGCCGTAGAAGCTGTCGTTGCGAGCTGGCCAGTCGAATGACTTGATGACCGCACAGCGCAGCGCCTTGTTGCGACGCTGACGCTCCGGGTCCTCGTTGTAGCCAAATTCGGGGTCCAGCAGGTTCCAGGTCTGGAAGATGAAGCCTGCCTCGGTGCCCGCATAGTAGAAGTACTTGTCCGCGTACTCGGGCTTCAGCGTGATGGGGTGCTTGGAGGAGAGCACCCGGTCGATCTGCTCGTTGGGAATGGTGGTGTACTGAGCCTCATCACCCTTGGTGAAGGAATTCCAGCGGGCCGAGGCATCGGCAATGAACTGGAATTCCAGCCGGTCGATGAAGGGCGGCGAGCGCCCCTGGATCTGCTCCAGGCCGTACTCGCCCTGGGTGGCGGGATCGTAGCCTTCGGCAGCGAGGTCGACGGGTTCCTGCCGGAAGTCCGGATTCCTGTCCATCACGATGCGGGCGGTGTCGTAGGAGACCAGCTTGAAGGGCCCTGAGCCCACCGGGCGGATACCGAATTCGCGGCCGTAGTGCTCGACGGCCTCGCGCGGCACCACCGAGGAATACCCCTGCGCCAGGGTGTCGAGCAGCTGCGGATAGGGCTTGACCAGCGTGATCTGCAGCGTGTGATCGTCCAGCGCGCGCAGCCCCTCGACTTCCTGGTCGTAATTGGAGCCGGCCTCCTTCCAGGCATCGAGCCCCACGATGCGGCCCTGCCACAGCCAGGCGCCCTGCGGCCGCGTGGCGGGGTCGAAGTGGCGTTTCAGCGAGTACACCACGTCGGCGGCCACGACCTCGCGACCCTTGCCATCGGGGAAGCATGGGTCGTCGATGAAGTGCACGCCGGGCTTAAGGCGAATGGTATAGGTGAGGGTGTCTGCCGAAATATCCGGCCAGCCGGCGGCCAGGTTCGGCTTCAACACGTAAGGGCGAGCCAGGTACTGGTAGGAAAACAGGGTGTCGTAGGCGTTGATCAGGACGTGGTTGGCGTAGACGTTCGAGGCCTGTACCGGGTCGAGGCTGGTCGGCGACTCGTCCATGCTGTGGCGATAGACCTTGAGCCCGGCAGAGGACCCCGGCGCGGTGTTGCCGGCTCGTGGCTCGCCCCCTCCGCAGGCGGCGAGGCTGGCCAGCAGCAGGGCCAGCAGGGGAGAGCGACAATCTGTGAGGATCTTCAAGCTCCGCATCGTGTTTCGATGATACCGTCCGAGGCATCCCAATGGGCAAAAACCGACGCCCGGAGAAGTTCATGAAGACACTTGCGTGCCTGTTGATCAGTGCGGCCCTTGTGACGGGCGCGGCGCAGGCCGCCAAGCCCGAGGGAAAGGGCCAGGGTGGCAAGCCGGACCAGGCTGCGGCTCCGCACGGTCAGGCGGTGTCCGGCTGCAATCACCAGGCCAACGACCTCAAGCTCAAGGGGCAGGAGCGTAAGGCTTTCGTCGACCGGTGCATTGCGGGCGGCGGTGAGTCCCGCAACAGCGAGGA
>JAURMS010000260.1 GCA_030830595.1 Gammaproteobacteria bacterium
CATGACATGGGCGCGATCACCCGCGCCGCCCACGACGCCGGGGCCCTGGTAGCCTGGGACCTCAGCCACAGCGTCGGTTCAGTCCCTGTTGACCTGGAGTCGGCAGGCGTCGACTTCGCGGTCGGCTGCGGATACAAGTTCCTGAACGGCGGGCCTGGCGCCCCGGCCTTCGTCTACGTGGCGCGCCGTCATTTGGCGCTGGCGCCAGCCGTGCTGTCCGGCTGGCTGGGGCACCGCGAGCCCTTTGCCTTTGACGAGACCTACCAGCCGGATCCCGGCATCGGGCGCTTCCGTTGCGGAACGCCACCCATCCTCTCCCTGATGGCCCTGGAGGAAGGCGTGGACCTGCTGCTCGAGGCCGATCAGGCGGCGCTGCGCCGCAAGCAATCGGCCCTCAGCCGATTGTTCATCGAATTGGTCGACAGCCACTGCGAGGGCATGGGCTTCACGCTGGCCAGCCCGCGCGAGGACGAGCGCCGCGGTGGCCATGTCTCGCTCCGCCACCCCCACGGCTTCGCCATCATGCAGGCACTGAAGGGGCGCGGCGTGATCGGCGATTTTCGCGGGCCCGATATCCTTCGCTTCGGCATCGCGCCGCTGTACCTGAGCTTTGGGGACATTTACGAGGCAGTCACGCGACTGGTCAACGTGATGCGGGAAGCAGAGTGGCGGCGCCCGGAGTTCAACCGCCGGGCCAGCGTGACCTGATCAGGCTTCCTCGGGCCCAAGCGGCGCCGGGATCTCCAACCATACCTCATCACCGACCCGCAGCTCACCGCCCTCGACCACTCGCGCGGTGATGCCACCATGGCCGCGCATCGCGTTGAATGCCCCTGGCCCCAGGGCCTGCTCCATGCGTGAACAGGGCGCGCAAATGCCAGTGCCCTCGAGCAGCAGCGATCCCACCCTGAACCGCGCATGCCGCAGGGCATACAGGTTGATGCCAGAGACCAGCAGGTTCCGTCGCAAGAGGCCGGGATCGATAGCCCGGCCCAGTAATTTCTGCATGACCTCGACGTGTTCCGACTGGAGCAGCGTGACCTGACGCTTGCCGGCCGCGTTGCCGCGGAATCGATCGCCACTCAGGCCCTTGCCGGGTGCTGCCTCGACCGCCGTCATCACCAGGGTCGGGACATCACGTGCAGGACGCAAGCCAATCCAGTCCAGCCGACCGCGCTGCGGCAGCGTGGCCAGTAATCTCTGCATCATGGTTGCACCAGGGCAGGACCAATCAGTGCAAATCCCAACGAGGCGACCACCACCAGCGTCAGCCAGCGACGCAGGTCGAGGTACTGCCTTGGTAGGACGCCTGGTCCGAGAACACGGTGTTCATAGAACCAGAAACCACCAAAGACTGCAGTTTGGATGGCAAGGGCTTGTTCACCGGGCAGCAGCAGGGTGGCCCATCCCAACAGGGAGGGCAGCACCGCGATGGTGAGCATGCCCATGACACGGCCGTTGGGAGCGCGCATCGCAAGGCCCCAGTGCACGCCACCCAGGAAGGAAAGGATGATGGCCCCGTAGCCGAGCAGCAGCCGCTGAGCCAAGTGACGCTCCGCAGGATCCCCAAGCAGCAGGCTCAGCAGGGCACAGCCGACGAAAGGCAGCCAACCTGCATGGCCAAGCCTCACCATCACCGTCCAGGGCATCTTCATGTCCTCATTCATGAGGCAATTATCGCTGTCTTCCTTTCATGTTGGACAGGCAGATCACGAGGCGTATCATGAAGACATCATAAAAACAGGACAACCACCATGGGTTACTCGATCATCCGATCGACCACGATGCTGTTGCTCTCGCTCATCGGCGGGCACTCGTTTGCCGCCCCTGTTGCAGTCACCGACGGCACGCGTCGGGCCCAGGCGCCCGAAGTGGCCGTCGGCAGCGACGGATCCATCCACGTCATCTGGCTCGACAAGGGGGTGGTCGGTACCGCTGACCGCAAGGGCAGCGACCGGAGCGGTGGCCATAGTCATCAATCCTGGACCGACCTGATGTACGCGCGCTCGGACGATGGCGGCAGAAGCTTCAGCGAGCCGGTACGCGTCAATCGCAAGGAGGGCGAGGTCTGGGGATTTTCGGTCGCCAAGCCGCAGATCGGGCTTGGCAAGGGCGGGGTGATCCATGTTTCCTACCCTGCGAATTCAACGTCGCCCCTCACCGGCAAGGCTGTCGCCTCCTCCCTGTACGTGCGCTCGCTGGACGGTGGCAAGGCCTTCTCGGAACCCCTGCAATTGAACGCCGACGTCCCAGGGGACTTGTCGGACCTGGTGCACGGCGGGCTCTCACAGGCACAGGTTTTCGGGACCATGACGGTTTCATCGGAAGGTGACGTCTATGCCTTCTGGCTGGACACCCGCGACATGACTCCGGAACGCATGCTGTCCTCGACCTACCTGCGGGCCTCGCACGACAACGGCGCAAGCTTCGCGGCAGAGCGGCTTCTCTATCAGGCGGATGCCTGCCCCTGCTGCCAGCTGACTGCCCTGGCGAACGGCAGTGAGCGGGTCGTGCTCGGCAGCAGGGTGGTGGGGGAGGACAACCTTCGCTCACCCACCGTGTCGATCTCGCTGGACGCCGGCGAGTCGTTCGGCGCCAGGATCGCGGCCCAGGGCACGCCCTGGAAGATGAACGGATGCCCGCTCAAACCGACCGCACTCGCGGCCAGCGGCAACTTCATTCATACGCTGGTCCACAACGGAGCCGAGGATCCGCCGGGCCTGCTGTACTCGCGCTCGACTGATGGCGGGCAGAGTTTCGAGCCGGCCATACGCATGCATCCAGAAGCGGCCGTCAGCGACAGCCCTTCCCTCGCTGCTTCCGGGCAGACCCTCCACGCGTTCTGGCATGCCAAGCTCGACGGACCGCGCCGGATTTTCACCCGCAGTTCCACCGACCATGGCGCCCACTGGGGTCCAGTCCTCGAACTCGATGCGCCCGAAGGCACGGGCAGTTATCCGGAAGCCGCCGCGCTTCCCGATGGCAGGGCTGTCGTGGTGTGGCAGCAGGGTGAACAGGTCCTGGCCACCGTAGTGGGTGGCCAGTGACCGTGCTACGCATGGCCGCCCTGGGTCTCCTGCTCCTCGGGGGTACCGCCCTGCCTGGCCAGACCTGTGCAGCCGGCCAGATCCGCCTGGCCACGGCCGAAGAGTTCTCCACCTCGCTCGCGGAGCTGCGCGGCAGGCCTGTAGTCCTCAACCTGTGGGGAACCTGGTGCGCACCCTGCCTGAAGGAAATCCCGGATCTGATGCAGCTGGAGCGTGAATTTGCAGCGCAGGGGCTGCAGCTGTTGGCCGTTGCCATGGATGATCCAGCCGAGTTCGCCATGGTCGATAGCTTTCGCAAGCGGTTCTTTGCCGACTTCGACAGTTATCTTAGAAACGAGCCTGACATGGACACGCTGGTGAGCGTGGTAGATCCTGCCTGGAACGAATTACTGCCCACGACCTATCTCATTGGCAGGGATGGCAAGGTCTTTAAGCGCATCCAGGGCAAGAAGTCGATCGAGGAGTTCCGGGGCGAGATCAAGGCCCTCCTGCGCTGAGCACGGCTTGCCTGCTGGGCACCAGTCCCGCCGGCACCAGCGCCAGCAGCGTCTCTTGATGCAGAAGCGCCCGGGCTGCCTCGATGTCAGGCGCGAAGTGCCGGTCATGATCGTAGAAAGGCACCTTGTCCCTGAGAAGTGCGTGCAAGGTCTCGAGCCGAGGTGACGAACGCAGGGGGCGACGGAAGTCAATGCCCTGCCCCGCAGCCAGCAACTCGATGGCCAGGACGGTCCGCGTATTCTCGGCCATGGTCAGCAGGCGCCGCGCAGCGAAGGTGGCCATGCTGACGTGATCCTCCTGGTTGGCCGACGTGGGCAAGCTGTCGACGGAGGCCGGATGGGCCAGTGACTTGTTCTCGCTGGCCACGGCTGCAGCGGTGACCTGGGCGAGCATGAACCCGGAGTTCAAGCCGCCCTGTTCCACCAGGAAGGGAGGTAACTGGCTGAGCGAGGCATCGATCAGCATCGCGATGCGCCGTTCCGACAGTGCGCCGACTTCCGCAATGGCGAGGGCGAGGTTGTCTGCAGCGAAGGCCACCGGTTCCGCGTGAAAATTGCCACCGGAGAGGACTTCGCCCTCCGGCCCCAGCACCAACGGATTGTCCGAGACGCCATTGGCCTCCACCCTCAGAACCTCCGCAGCATGTCGCAACTGCTGCAGACAGGCCCCTGCTACCTGCGGCTGGCAGCGCAACGAGTAAGGATCCTGGATCCGGTCACATTCTGCGTGGGAACGCCCGATCTGGCTGTGCTCGAGCACGTCCCTGAAAGCGGCTGCGACGTCCGCCTGGGCCGCATGACCACGCACCGCGTGGATGCGGGCATCGAACGGAGCACGACTGCCGAGTGCAGCATCCACGCACAGCGCACCGGTCAACAGGGAGGCCAGCAGAAGGTCCTCGGCCGCAAACAGTCCCTGCAGTGCCAAAGCCGTGGACACCTGGGTGCCGTTGAGCAGGGCGAGCCCCTCCTTGGGGCCCAGTTCGATGGGCGCGACGCCTGCCCGCGCCAACGCGACGGCAGCAGGCAGGCGCTCGCTACGGTAATGCACCTCGCCCTCCCCGATCAGGGCAAGGGAAAGGTGGGCCAGCGGTGCAAGGTCACCTGAAGCCCCCACCGAACCCTGGCAGGGTACACGAGGCAGGATGCCGGCATCGACCAGCTGCAGCAGGCGCTCCACCACCACGGGCCGGACCCCGGAGTACCCGCGGGCGAGGCTCGCCGCCTTCAGCACCATGGTCAGGCGCACGGTCGAATCGGCGAGCGGATCACCTACACCAGCCGCATGCGAACGCACGATGTAGAGCTGCAGGGTAGCCAGTTCATCCTGTGAGATGCGGGTATTGGCCAGCCTGCCGAACCCGGTATTGATGCCGTAGAGCGACTCGCCGCGATCAAGCCTCTCGCGCACGGCCCTGAGGGAAGCCTCGACCGGGCGCTCCCAGCCCGACTCGAGTGCCACAGGTGCAGAGCCGTGCGCAACGGCCCGCAACTGGGCGAGGTCGATGTGGCCGGGCGAGAGGACCAATGGCGTGGGTTTCAATCGAGTGATGGCAGGTCGAGGCCCTGCTCCCTCGCGCAGGCAATGGCGGTTTCGTAACCGGCATCAGCATGACGCATCACCCCGGTGGCCGGATCGTTACGCAGCACCCGGGCAATCCGCGCGGCTGCCGCCTCGGTCCCGTCGCAGACTATGACCACGCCCGCATGCTGGGAGAAGCCCATGCCGACCCCGCCCCCGTGATGGATGGACACCCAGGTGGCGCCTCCGGCGGTGTTAAGGAGGGCATTCAGCAGCGGCCAGTCGGACACCGCATCCGAACCGTCGAGCATGGACTCTGTCTCGCGGTTCGGGCTGGCCACCGAGCCGGAATCCAGGTGGTCACGACCAATCACGACGGGCGCTTCAAGTTCCCCACTCGCCACCATCTCGTTGAAGGCCAGGCCAAGCCGAGCCCGATCGCGCAGCCCTACCCAGCAGATCCGCGCGGGCAATCCCTGGAAGTGGATGCGCTCGCGAGCCATGTCCAGCCAGCGATGCAGGTGCAGATCGTCGGGAATGAGTGCCTTAACCTTCTCGTCGGTGCGATGGATGTCCTCCGGATTGCCGGAGAGCGCTACCCAGCGGAATGGACCGATACCCTCGCAGAACAACGGGCGAATATAGGCCGGCACGAAGCCGGGGAAGTCGAAGGCACGCTCGAGACCCTCGTCGAACGCGACCTGCCTGATGTTGTTGCCGTAGTCGAACACCACACAGCCTGCGGCCTGCAGGTCAAGCATCGCCTGCACGTGGGTGCGCATCGAGCGGCGGGCAGCCTGTTCGACCTGCTCCGGCTGGCTGGCTCGTGCTGCAGCCGCCTGATCCAGGGTCCAGCCAGCCGGCAGGTACCCGTTACGGGGATCGTGAGCCGAGGTCTGGTCCGTCACCGCATCCGGCCGGCAGCCACGCCGCACGAGTTCCGGATAGACCTCGGCCGCGTTACCCAGCAGGCCCACCGACACCGGGCGCCCCTGCAATGTGGCCTGCTCGATCAGGGCGAGTGCCTCATCAAGGGTGGCCGCCTCACGATCGAGGTATCCGGTGTCCAGACGGAAGCGGATCCGGGACGGGTCACACTCCACCGCAAGCATGGAAAATCCGGCCATCGTCGCCGCCAGCGGTTGCGCCCCACCCATCCCACCGAGCCCCGCCGTCAGGATCCAGCGGCCCGAGGCCTGTCCGCCAAAGTGCTTGCGTGCGCAGGCACCGAAGGTCTCATAGGTACCCTGCACGATGCCCTGGGAGCCGATGTAGATCCAGGAGCCAGCGGTCATCTGGCCGTACATCATCAATCCGCGCCGATCGAGCTCGTGAAAATGTGCCCAGGTGGCCCAGTGCGGGACGAGGTTCGAGTTGGCAATCAGCACGCGGGGCGCATCGGGGTGGGTGGTAAACACCCCGACAGGCTTGCCGGACTGAATCAGCAGCGATTCATCCTCATGCAAGCGCCTGAGGGTATCCAGGATGCGATCGAAGGCGGGCCAGTTGCGCGCGGCCTTGCCTATGCCTCCATAGACCACTAGCTGATCCGGATGCTCCGCAACCTCGGGGTCGAGGTTGTTCTGGATCATGCGGAAGGCAGCCTCGATCTGCCAGTTACGACAGTGCAGCTGCCGGCCGCGCGGAGCGCTGACCTTGCGCATCCCCGAGGCAGCAGGTTCGGGTGATGAGTCCATGCGGCGAGGATAAACTGTCTGTGCCATGGAAGCGAAGCCGTCTGGACACCGCGACCTGCTGCTGACCGGGGGCAGGCTGGTTACCTGCGAGGACCTGCCGGCTGCGGCGCGGGCGATACCTGACTCGGCAATGGCCATCCAGGCAGGCAGGATCGCCTGGACAGGCCGCTCGGATGCCGTGCCGCCACGGTTTATGGGACTCGAGCGGGTGGATGCGGCGGGCGCTTTGGTGACGCCCGGCCTCATCGACTGCCACACCCACCTGGTTTTTGCCGGCGATCGCAGCACCGAACTACAGCGACGGCTGGCCGGCGAGAGTTACGCGTCGATCGCTGCGAGCGGCGGTGGGATCCTCTCTACGGTGGCGGCGACGCGCGCCGCCGGTGAGTCGAGGTTGCTCGAACTTGCCACGCTCCGGGCACAGGCGTTGATGGCAGAGGGGGTGACCACCATCGAAATCAAGTCTGGCTACGGGCTTGATCTCGACAGCGAGCTCCAGATACTTCGGGTCGCACGCCGCTTGACCGCCCTGCTGGGCATTGGCGTACACACCACACTGCTGGCCGCCCATGCAGTGCCTCCCGAATTTGCGGGCCGGGCCGACGACTACCTCGACCACGTTCGTGAACTGATCCTGCCAGCAGCTGTGGAGTCCGGACTGGCTGATTCAGTCGACGCCTTCTGCGAAACGATCGCCTTCTCATCCGTGCAGGTGCGCCGATTGTTCGATGCAGCCAGCAGCGCAGGCCTGCGCGTCCGCCTGCATGCCGACCAACTCTCGGATACCGGCAGCGCAAGCCTCGCGGCAGACTATCAGGCGCTGTCTGCAGACCATCTCGAATACAGCAGCGAAGAGGGCGTCGCCGCACTGGCCGCGGCCGGGAGCGTAGCCGTCCTCCTGCCGGGGGCGTATTACTACCTGCAGGAGACCCGTCGGCCACCCATAGAGTCGTTCCGCAGGCATCGGGTCCCCATAGCCGTGGCCAGCGACTACAACCCGGGCAGCAGCCCGCTGCTCTCGCTCAGGCTGGCCATGAACATGGCCTGCCTGCTGTTCGGGTTGACGCCGGCAGAAGCCCTGTTGGGGGTGACCCGCCACGCTGCCCTCGCCCTTGGGATCGCCGATGGCGGTCAACTGGTGGCAGGTGCGCCGGCGGATTTCGTCATCTGGTCAGACGGCGAGGATCCGGCAGCATTGTGCACCAGTGTCGGGGAGATCCGGCCCCGGGCGCTCTATCGGGCGGGCTTGCGCATTGCCTGACAATGGCCTTCAGCCATGCGTGCTGCCAATCGCGCAGCCAGCCTGGAGGTGCGCCCATCGGGGTCGAACGGTGGACTCAATTCCGCGATATCGGCGATTCGACACTTGCCGCTGTCCAGGATGGGGTCGATCAGGGCCTCGACCAACTCTGGCGCTACGCCGAGCGCGGCAGGCGCACTGACGCCGGGTGCCGCGGAGGCTGGAAAGACGTCCAGGCACACGCTCAGATGCACATGATCGGCGCGCGTCAGCAAGGTCTCGATAGTTGGCAAGGCTGCCGCAACACCCCTCCTATGCAGGGCCTCGTCGCTGATCCACTCTGCCCCAAGCTGCCTGGCGCGCACATACAAGCCGGACAGGTTTGCATAACGACTGGCCCCGATGCACAAGTAATGCACCGGGCGTCCAACCTGTGCCGCGGACTCCAGGATCTGCCTGAATCCCGTGCCGCTGTTGGCCTCGGTATCACCTCGCAGGTCGAGATGAGCATCGAAATTGATGACGGCGACGACGCCCTCCGGACAGCCATGATCCAAACCGCGCCACGAGGGCCAAGCCACTTCATGTCCGCCTCCAAGGGCCAGTACCAGCCGGCCCGGGTGCACGGCGGCCGCCACGCGCTCGGCGTGCAAGGCCTGAGCAGCTTCAAGGTCGTCTTCACAGACGACGTCGCCAAGGTCTTCTACCTTCTCGACCGCGTGCGCCGGGAGGTTCGCAAGGGCCTCGCGCAAGGCGGCAGGCCCGAGCCTTGCGCCCGCGCGACCACGATTGCGCCGCACCCCGGCATCGCTGGCGAAGCCGGTCAGCACCACGGGCGCGGTGACCTCCCCGACGCAACGTACCAAGTGGTGCCAGCGCTTGCCCGACTCGGACGTATCTTCCCGGCCCTGCCAGAGTCCGGCCATTGCCTCTTCAGCCACCGGCTCAGCCCTCTCCGTCAGTCGGTGGGGGGCGCCGCCACCAGCGCCACCTGGCAGCCTCGGTGACCATGCCGTTGGCGGACTCGCGTACCCGCAGCAGCCAGCGACGTGCAAAGGCAAATTCGAGGCCCAGGATGCCCAGCCCCAGCGGAATCACCAGCAGACCGGGACCCGGCAGCACCAGCATGGCAACCCCGAGCAGGCAGACCGTGCCGCCGATCAAGGCGATGACCAGGCGTCGTGCCCATTTATAGGTGAGCGTGCTCGTCGAGCGCAGCAGGCCGAGGATCAAGCTTCAGTCCCTCAGGACGCAGACCGCCACCCGCCAGGCCGGGCCATCCCGCACGACCAGGCAGGCCGCACGGACCTCGTCGATCACCTGACCAGCCGAGCCCTCGCGCGAGAAGCGGGCATCCACCCAGACCGTGTCACGGCCCTCGGCACGTGCCGACAATTCCAGCAACCTGCCACCGATCATGCCGCGCGCCAGCGCCTCCCGCTGGTACTCCTGGTTGGCGGCGATACATGTTTCAGGGTCGGCCATGGCCCACCAACGGCCAAGCGAATACACGCAGGCCGGGTACACCCATTGTTCAGCGTAGACCGCGGAGTCGCCCCGCAGGTAAGCATCGAAATACGACCTGATACGGTCCTGGGCTGCTTCGAGATCCGCTGCGTCCATGCGCTGATTCTAACGCTGCGCCGGTGACTGGACGATGTCTTCCATGAGGAAGTGCTCGACCACCGCCGCCACCCGGGCGGGATCCTCATGGTGCAGCATGTGGCCGACCCCTTCGATGACTTCCTGGCGGACTTCGGGCATGGCCGCTGCCAATCCAGCGATCGTGCCCTCGTCCCCCAGATGGCCGAGGTACTCGCTCTCGGAGGCAAGGACCAGGAGTGAGGGGGCCTCGATCCGCGCCCAGCAGGCCTTGGCATCCTCACGCTGGTAACGATAAGGGTTGACCCGCTTGTGGGCCGGGTCCGCACGCATCACCACGCCTCCCGATGAGTCCTCGGTAGCCCAGGCCCGGGCAATGAATGCGGCACGCTCCGCCCCGAGCCTCGGGTTGCGGCCCGCGAGGAAGTGGGCTAGGTGCGCATGATCCCGGAACTGTCCAAACGGGCTGGGCTCGCGCAACTGCCGGAGCCAGCGTGCCATGCGCTCAGGGCTGTCCTCGGGCCGGCTGGGCGGAAGGCCGAAGCCCTCCAGGCTGACCAATCGGCGCACTTTCCCGGGGTGGATGCCTGCATAGAGCATGGCCACATGTCCACCCATGCTGTGCCCGATCAGTCGCCCCGGTCCCGCCGGACAGGCCACATCAAGCACGACATCGAGGTCGGCCAGGTAATCCGGGAACCAGTAACCGCCGGGCGCCCATTCCGTCTGTCCAAAGCCGCGCCAGTCGAAGGCGAGGATTGACCAGTCTTCCTGCAAGGCGTCGACCAGGAACTGAAACGTATCGGCCGTATCGGCCCAGCCGTGCAGCAGGATGAGCGGATCGTCGGCAACCGGACCCCAGCGGAGGAATCGGTGACGCAGTCCCCTGACATCCACCCATTCAGTACGGGGAAGCCGTCGGGGAACGTAGCTCATCCGTCACTGATCCGAGCGTGCTCGAGGAACGCGTAACGGTCAGTCATACCGGCAATGTAATCGGCGACGGCCCGGGCGCGGCCGGCCTCGCCCTGCGCTGCCTCCATGTTCCGCGCAACATCGCGATGAGCCTCCGGCATCAGGCCCGGATCGCGCATGAAACCCTCGAAGAGTTCCTGCAGCGTACGGACGGCGCCTGCGCGCATGCCCACGACATGCTCATGCTCATAGACCTGGCGACGCAGGAAACGCTTCAGCTCCTGGTGCTCCTCACCCCGCTCCGGCGAGAACCCAACCATGGGTCGCGGATAGGCGCGCACGTCATCAATGGTGGCGGGTCGCGCCTCGGCAATCCTGTGCCTCGTCTCTTCGATGAGGTCCGTCACCACCTCATGAATCATGCGGCGGATGGTCTCGTGAATGATTCTGCGCCCCTGGACGCCAGGATAAACCGCCAGCACCGCCTCATGGTGGCGCCTGAACAGTGCCACCTCCAGCAGTTCCTCGACCTTGATCAGCCCAGCGCGCAGGCCGTCATCGACGTCATGATTGTTGTAGGCGATGGCATCAGCAAGGTTGGCAAGCTGCGCTTCCAACCCAGGCTGTCTGCGCTCTAGGAAACGCTGGCCCACGTCACCCAGCCTGCGGGCATTAGCCTGCGAGCAATGCTTCAGAATGCCTTCTCGGGTTTCGAAGCACAGGTTCAAGCCATTGAAGCTGGCATAACGCTCCTCGAGCTCATCGACCACGCGCAGGGATTGTAGGTTGTGTTCGAAGCCGCCATAGGGTCGCATGCACTCATTCAAGGCATCCTGCCCAGCGTGCCCGAAGGGTGTATGCCCCAGGTCGTGTGCCAGGCAGATCGCCTCCGTAAGCGGCTCGGACAACTGAAGCACCCGGGCCACGGTGCGACCGATCTGGGCGACCTCCAGGGAGTGCGTCAGGCGGGTCCGGAACAGGTCTCCCTCGTGATTGACGAACACCTGCGTCTTGTAGACCAGGCGGCGGAAGGCATTGCTGTGAATGATCCGGTCGCGGTCGCGCTGGAACTC
>JAURMS010000261.1 GCA_030830595.1 Gammaproteobacteria bacterium
GGCAGGCGGCCGGGGCCACCGCTTGACGCCGCTGGCGCCTGTCGTCCTGCATGTAGCGCTCAGCCTGCTGGTCGGATATCTCGGCCGCAGGCGAAGCGTTGGCTTTTCTGGTTGTTTTGTTCTGTCCCTCTTGCTCAGTCCCCTGTTGATGGGGTTAGCCCTGCTGATCTGCGTGCCAAAGGTAGCGCACAAGGTTTGAGCGTTAGAGCATTCGGT
This sequence comes from Gammaproteobacteria bacterium, assembly GCA_030830595.1. GTDB lineage: Bacteria > Pseudomonadota > Gammaproteobacteria > Steroidobacterales > Steroidobacteraceae > SG8-30. The sequence continues at coordinate 217 of JAURMS010000261.1, forward strand.
TGCGGGGAAGCCAAGCATATGAAGGGCGAAATCCTAATTCATGACAAGCGATTTTGATGGCGGGTCTTCCGGCGCCGGCGGCGAGTCCACGGAGGCGGCGGTCGGCTTCAGCCTTCTCGGCCTACTAGAGCGGCTTCGGGTCCCTCCGGCGGGTTGGCGCCGCTCGTTACGCTGGCGCAGTACGTTATCCTCTTCGATAGGCCGCCTGCTGGCGGTCGCCGTGCTTGCTGCGGTCTGCGGTACGACGATCCTATGGATCCTGAACGCTGAGGCGAGGCTCACGGAATCGAAGGACTATTCGGTGCTGATGGCCTTGGCCTTCATTGCCGTTCTGGTGGTCTACCGCCTGAGCCAACGGGTGGTGATGAATCGTGCCTGCCGGTCGATCGAACAGGCTCTCGAGGGTACGCGCACGCGCATCGCTAGCAAGCTGATGGGGCTTTCCCTGCGCGACGTCGAGGCTATGACCCGAGGCCGCCTTATCGACGGCATGGCCCGTCACTACCAGGTGCTCTCGCAGGCGGTGATGCCGCTGGTCTGGGGTGTGGAATCACTGATTTTAGCAATCTTCATGCTAGTTTATCTGTTCTATCTGTCGGCGATGGCGGGGTTCTTGACCGTTCTCGTCGCCGGGCTCTTGGTTCTCGGCTACCTGGCCTCCTCCGGTCGCCTGCAGGCGACGATGGAGGCGGCCGGCAGGGCCGATGCCAGTCTGGCGCGGCTGTCGGAGAACATCGTCGACGGGTTCAAGGAGCTGCGTCTCAACGCCGGTAAGAGCGCGGCGGTGCGGGATGACTACGTGGCCCGCTCGCGCGAGGCCCGTGATCTCCGTATTGAAACCGGTTCGATCGTCGGGGAGCTGTTCGTTTCCGTCAATTCCGCTTCCTACATGCTGGCCGCCGGCATGGTCTTCCTGCTGCCGGTGCTCTCGGGCAACGGGGAGAGCGGCATCTCGCGTATCGTTACAGCGGTGATCTTCCTGCTCGGCCCGATCGGCGGCGTCGCTAACGCCATTCAGCAACTGGCGACGGTGCGCTTCGTGATGGGCGGCATCCGGGAATTCGAACGGGAGATCGAGGCGCGCGGGCATCAGGAAACCGCTCCGCCGGGCGCGATCGGCGGCTTTACCGCTATCGAGGCGACGGGGTTGCATTATTCGCACAAGGCGTCGCCCCATGACGATCCCGGGTTTGCCGTCCGCGGGCTCGATCTGAGCCTCGCCCCGGGCCGGGTGGTGTTCATCACCGGCGCCAACGGCTCGGGCAAGACCACCGCGCTGCGCCTGCTGAGCGGCCTTTATCCGCCCGACGGCGGCCATCTCGCCCTTGACGGCCGCATCCTCCCAGCCCAAGCGCCTCAGGCCTACCGTGAGTTGTTCGCCACCGTCTTCGCCGATTTCCACCTGTTCGCCAGTCCCTACGGCCTAGATGCGGACGGGTTGGCCCGCCTGGAGACGGTGCTTCAGGAGCTCGGCATTCGTGACAAGCTGCCCGGCGATCTCGCCCAAGGTTACGATCCGTCGGCGCTGTCGACCGGCCAGCGCAAGCGCCTGGCCCTGGCCCTGGCGCTGGCCGAGGACCGGCCGGTCCTCCTGCTCGACGAATGGGCCGCCGACCAGGACCCGGCCACCCGGGAGGAGTTCTACCGAACTATGCTGGCACGGATAAAGGCCGAGGGCAAGTCCGTGATCGCGGTCAGCCATGACGAGCGCTACTTCGACTGCGCCGATGAACGCTATCACATGGATAACGGACGGATGGAAAGGGTGGTCTGAGGATGGCTTGGTGGAGTGCTTTTGCGCGCAGGCTGACCGGGGGCGTGCTGTTTGTCCTGCTGGTGGTACTGTTCTTGTTCGTGGTGCTTTGGAAAAGCGTGGTGGTCAACATCCCCGCGGGCCATGGCGGGGTGACGTGGTACCGCTTTTTCGGCGGCACCGTCGTCACCCCCGGGCCGCCTCTGGGTGAGGGCGTCCACCTGATCTTCCCCTGGGACCTAGTCTACGACTATAATCTACGGGTGCAGTCCCGCGACCGGGAATATCAGGTGGTCTCCAAGGACGGGCTGCACTTCAAGATCACCATGAACTACCGCTGGGAGCCGTTCGCTCAAAATCTCGGTCTCCTGCATCGCGAGATCGGACCACAATACGAGGATAACCTGCTGATCCCGGAGATCGGCTCCGTAGCCCGCCACGTGGTCTCGCGCTACACCGCCGTCGAGCTGTTCTCGGATCGACGCTCCGACGTCCAGAAGCAGATCTACAGTGAGACCGTCGCCGAGTCGCTGAAAAACGGCATCGGCAGCCCCAGAGAAGGGCCTGAGTCGAGTAACGTGATCCAGCTCATTAGTATTCTGATCAAGGAGGTAACACTGCCCGACCAGATCCGTAAAGCCATCGAGAACAAGCTGGAACAGGCGCAGATCGTCGAGGAGTACCAGTTCCGGGTCACCCGGGAACGTCTGGAGAGCGAGCGTAAGGCGATCGAGGCCGAGGGTGTGCGCCGCTTCCAGGAGACCGTCGCCCCTGCGATCACCGACAGCTATCTACGCTGGCGTGGCATCGAGGCGACGTTGAAGCTGTCCCAATCGCCGAACAGCAAAGTTGTGATCATCGGCAGCGGTGCCGGCGGCCTGCCAGTTATTCTTGATGCCACTGACCGCGGGAGCGGGGCCGCGGTGCCCCCTGTCTCATCGTCACCGGCCCCTCTGCCGCCCACCTCCGAGACATCGCCGCAATCTCATCTGCCAACGCCGCCCGCAATGCAGGGGTCGCAGCGACCGCCCGCCGGGCTTTCCATGCACGTTGAGCCTACCGCCGAGGCGGCAAAAATAACACCCACTTTGGCTCAGCCCGCCGCCGAGGCAACAAAAACAACGCCCGCTCCGGAGCCGGATCATCGTTTTCCTAACCAAA
>JAURMS010000262.1 GCA_030830595.1 Gammaproteobacteria bacterium
AGGGGCGTTGCCGGCGAGGTTGGCATAGCGGATGGGTGCGCCCGTGAGGTAATCGAGGGTCCAGGCCGGGGACCTCAGGGCATGCCAGGCCTGCAACGGTCCCATCCTGGGTGGGATGGTGAAGCCGTTCCTGGGGTCGCGCTCCCGGTTGCCGTGGGTGGGCAAGTCGACGGTCAGGATAATGGCCTTGAAGCCTGCCTGCTTCGCTCGTTGGATCATCTCCCGTGCCAGCCCTCGATCGCGCCACAGGTAAAACTGGAACCACTTCGGTCCTGGCGTTGCAGCGGCGATCGTTTCGATCGAGGTTGAAGCGAGGGTGGACAGGCAGAACACCGTGCCGGCCTCCGCTGCGGCCCGAGCCGAGGCCAGTTCCCCTTCGGTGTGGAACAGCCTCTGGCAGGCGGTGGGCGAGAGGATATAAGGCACGGCAAGGCGTTCGCCGAGCAGCGTGACGGAGGTGTCGGGTTTGGCGGCGGCGCGCAGCACCCGATAGTGGAGCTCGAGTCTGGCGTAGGCGTCGCTATTGCGGTGCAGGGTCACCTCGTCTTCTGCCCCGCCGTCGAGATAGTCGAAGGATGCACGGTGCGCGCGGCGCCGAGCTTGGTGCCTGAGATCGGCGATGTTCAGGCGGCGGGCAAGGGCGCCGGGGAAGGTCATGCGGTCGGCTCGGCGCTGGGCACGCCGGTGATGGTGTAGATCACCACCAGGTTGCCGTCGGCATCGACGATCCCCACCTCGCGGCCCGTGCGGCCGTCATGGGTTTCCAGCCGCTCTTCGGGGTGGACCTGCAGTCCCAGCCGTCGGGCGCCGGCCACCACGCCATCGATGTCCGCCACGTCGAGCACGATAGCGGCGCGGCGGGGCAGTGCGGCCGGGGGCAGTGGCGTGCCGCGGATCTCGGTGAGCGCCATCACCCGGCGCTGATCCTGGGCAGTCAACAGTGCGAACCTCAGCTGTGCAGACGGGTCGATGGCGAAGACGGGGTAGGAATAAGAGTCCGCCGGCGAGTCGTGTTGATGTTCCACCTCGAAACCGAGCACGTCCCGATAGAACAGGAGCGATCGCTCCAGATCGGTGACCACGTAATTGGCCCGTTGGAACCTGACTGGTGGCTTGGCGTTTCCCATGGTGTGCCCCCGCAAACAGAGGCAGGATACCACCGCCGCGAAGGCCTGACGCCAGTGGACGGAGGGGGTATCATCCCAGCGTGACTGAGATAAATCGCAAGGACCACGCCGAGTTGAAGCGCCGGCCGTTGCTCGCGCCCATCTGGCTCGGTGTCATCGCTGCCGTGGCCGTGCTCCTCGGCGTGCTATGGGGCCTGTCCGCGCCGTCGGTGAGCACGTATTACGTGATCCGGCATGCAGAGGCTGAGGCAGGCGTCGAAGACCCGCCGCTTTCCAGGATGGGGGAGGCCAGGGCGCAGCACCTCGTCACCCTGTTTGCCGGCGCCGAACCCGGCATGGGTCTCGTCGGCATCCTTGTAACGGACCTCCGGCGAACCCAGGAGACGGCGCGTCCTTTGGCCAATCGCCTGGGTGTCCCGGTCGTGGCCCTGCCGGCCGGCGATGTTGAAGCCACCGTGAAGCGCGCGCGCGAGGATTTTGCCGGCGGGCGGGTGCTGATCGTCGGCCACAGCAATACGGTTCCCGACCTGGTGAAGGCGTTGTCCGGCACTCGCCCCAGGGCGATCGGCGAGGGCGAGCATGACCGGCTCTACATTGTGACCCGGCCCCGCTTCGGTCCGGCGTCCGTCGCGGAACTTTCGCTCGATTAGTTGCCCGCCCCGCGTTCGGCGACCGCCCGCTCGACGAAGGCCTTGTGTCGGGCGATCCGCAGGTCTGCGAGCACCGCATCCTGCACGACGCCATGGGCGTCGATCAGGAAGGTGGCGCGTCGCACCCCCAGCCCAAGCGGTCCGTTCAGGCCGTAAGCCTTGATGACCGACTTGTCGAGGTCCGACAGCAGCGTAAAGGGCAACTGATGGCGTTCCCGGAAGCGGCGGTGGCTATCGGCGTCCTGTGGGCTGATGCCCACCACCCGCAAGCCAGCGGACAGGATGGAGGTATGCAGGTCGCGGAGGTCGCAGGCCTCCTGGGTGCAGCCGGGGGTGAAGTCGGCCGGGTAGAAATACAGGATCAGGCTGGATCCGCCCAGTAATTCGGTCAATGTCCGGACTGTGCCGGTCTCGTCTGGCAGTGAGAAGTCCGGGGCCGTGTCACCCTTGTTCAGCATGGTTCAGTTCCTCTCGGATTCGGGCTTGTCGCGGTGCGATGCCGGCCCACGGAAAGTGGTCTCGAGCATGTCATAGGCGGTCATGTGCATGCCCAGCCGCTGGTAGATCTGACGGGCACGGTGGTTGTCCTTTTCTACGTACAGCCGCAGGCCACAGACCGTGCCGGCAGCTCGCGCGGCGTCCTCGACGTGTCGATATAGGGCCCCGAACACCCCTTGCTGCCTGTGCTCGGGTTCGACAAAGACCGACTGGATCCACCAGAAATGGCCGTTCCGCCAATCGCTCCATTCGTAGGTGAGCATGAGCTGACCGACCGCCCTGCCGCCCGACTCCGCGATGAAATAGCGGGCCCGTGAGGGGTCGGCCAGCGCCGTCCGGACCCCCGGTTCGAGCAGCCCGGGGTCGAGTTCCAGCCCCTCGGTCTCGAGTGCCATCCGCCGGTTGGCGGAAATGATGAAGACTGCATCGGCCGGGACCGCGGGGCGAATCCTGATCATGAGGGGAGTGTACCTCCCTGCCGACGGTGGCGGGTCATCCTTGCTGTGCCCACTAGCCCCCCCTACAATAGCGGTTCGTGTGGGGCGGTAGCTCAGCTGGGAGAGCGTCGCGTTCGCAATGCGAAGGTCGGGAGTTCGATCCTCCTCCGCTCCACCAATCTTGCCCCGGTAGCTCAGTGGATAGAGCGACCGCCTCCTAAGCGGTAGGTCGTCGGTTCAA
>JAURMS010000263.1 GCA_030830595.1 Gammaproteobacteria bacterium
GATGTGATCACCGCCGTCAACGGCGAGCCTGTCAAGGGCGCCGCCGAACTGCGTAACCTGATCGGCATGGCCCGCGTCGGCGAGGACATCGAGGTGACCCTGATCCGCGACGGCAAGCAGCGCAAGGTCAGCGCCACCATCGCCGAGCAAAGTGCGGCCAGCGCCGAGGCAAGTGAACTCCACCCTGCCCTGGCAGGCGCCGACCTCGCCGATGCGGAAGGCGGTGGGGTGCTGGTCAGGGCGGTAGAGCCGAACAGCCCCGCAGCGGGCGCCGGCCTGCGTGCCAACGACGTCATCCTCTCCGTGGACCGGACCCGGGTTGAGAACGTCGCAGCCTTCAAGGAGGCCATCGCCGGCAACGAGCGCTTCCTGCTCCGGCTGCGCCGCGGTCAGCAGGGCATCATCCTGCCAATCAACTGATGCAGACGACCCGCCTGCGCTCCTCGGCCGTCAATCGGCCGAGGCGGCGCACGGCGCGGTAGAAGCCCTGCAGGTAGCCGTCGAGTTCCCCCAGCAGGCGTTGAAAGCCAGGCAGGCACTCATGATAGGTTGCGGCGGCCGCCAGCCTGGCGTTGTTGAATTCCCCCATCACCAGGCCACGGTAGGTCGGCCCTCGGTTCCATGAGCTGCTCATGGCCTGATACGCCGCCTGCATACGGGCAAACTCGTCAGCCTTGGCCGCCCGCAGCGCCTCCGTCGAGTCGCCTGCAGCATAAAGCGACACCAGCCGCTGACGCGTTTCGCCCATCAGCCCTGCCACTTCCAGCAACCGACGGCGACCCTCCAGGAAGTCAACCAGGTCCTCGTAACGGCCCAGCCCATCCAGCCAGCGCTTGACGCCCTCGATCTCCACCGCAGTGGCGAAGGCCTCGTTGAACGCACTGTCACCAGGTACGTAGGCCACCTGGTGCGCCAGCTCGTGGAACACGAGCCCGGCCAGTTCGACATCGCCGTAGCCGAGGACGCTGGAGAGCACCGGATCATCGAAATGGCCCAGGGTGGAATAGGCCGCCACCGGCGAGACGTGCACATCCCAGCCGCGAGCGGCCAGCTGACGGGCATACTCCACGGCCTGCCTCTCCCCAAAATAGCCGCGGTAACTCACGCACCCGGCCACCAGGAAGCACCAGCGCCTGGGCTCGGTGGAAAACTCCGGGGCGGCGAATACATTCCAGGCCACGTAGGGCCGATCCAGCGCCACGTAGGTCGTAAAACTGCCGTTATCAGGCAAGGCCAGCGCGTAACTGGCAAAACTGCGCACTTCACGGACGTATTGCAGCCGCTCCCTGAGCCCGGCGTCGGTGGCGGCGTCGGCGACGATGGCCTCGATCGGTTGGCGGTCCGCCATGAGGGCCAGGTGGCCGGCGGAGACACCCGTCAGGTAGCACCCGCCGAGGGAGACTGGCAGCCAGACCGCCATGGAGATGCCCAGCCAGCGGCGATGCCGGGCCTGTGTGACCTGTTCCGGTAACATTCGTGCATGGAAGTCTATCTCGTCGGTGGCGCGGTCCGTGACGACCTGCTGGGACTGCCCGTCAAGGAGCGCGACTGGGTGGTCGTGGGCGAGACGCCGCAGTCCATGGAAGCTGCCGGCTTCCGCCCGGTGGGGCGGGACTTCCCCGTGTTCCTGCACCCGGAGACCGGCGAGGAATATGCCCTGGCCCGCACCGAGCGCAAGACGGGGCCCGGTTACCGGGGCTTCGAGGTTCATTTCGCTCCCGAGGTCAGCCTGGAGGAAGACCTGGCAAGGCGCGACCTGACCATCAACGCCATGGCCCGCGACGCCCGAGGCAGCCTGATCGACCCACACGGCGGCTGTGCCGACCTCGAACGGCGGCTGCTGCGCCACGTGTCCCCGGCCTTCGTCGAGGACCCCGTGCGCATCCTGCGACTCGCCCGCTTCGCTGCGCGTTTCGCCCCACTGGGCTTTGGCGTCGCACCGGACACCTTGCTGATCTCCCGAAAATTGGTGGAGATGGGCGAGGCGGATCACCTGGTGGCAGAGCGAGTCTGGCAGGAAACCGCCAAGGCACTCGCCGAGGACCGGCCCGATGTCTACTTGTCGGTCCTGCGTGACTGCGATGCGCTGCAGCGTGTCTTTCCCGAGCTGCATGCCCTGTGGGGCGTGCGACAGCCAGCGCGCTGGCATCCGGAGATCGACACCGGGGTCCACATGCTGCTGGTCATGCGCGCAGTGGCCCGCCTGAGCCCCAGCTTGAGGGTCCGTTTTGCCGCCCTGACCCATGACCTCGGCAAGGGCCAGACGCCGCCGGCGGAGTGGCCCAGTCATGTGGGCCACGAGGAGCGCAGCGTCCAGCTGCTGGAAGGACTCTGCGAACGCCTGCGGGTCCCGAACGACTGCCGCGAGCTGGCGGTCGTGGTGGCGCGCTGGCACGGCCTCGTTCATAAGGCAGCGGAGCTGCGACCGACAACGCTGTTGAAGCTCCTGGAGTCCGCCGACGCCTTCCGTCGCCCCGAGCGGTTCCAGGAGGCCCTGGTGGCCTGCGAAGCAGACTATCGTGGCCGCACTGGCTTCGAGGAGCGTGCCTACCCGCAGGCCGCCCTGTTGAGCAAGGTCCTGCAGGCCGCTGCCGCCGCACGACTGGATGAGGCCGAACGTCGCGACCTGTCGGGCCCGCAGATCGGCGAGGCCCTGCGCAGACGGCGGCTGGAGAACATTGAGAGGGCCCTCGAGCGGAAAGAGTGAGTGATCAGGCGAGGCCCAGTGCACTGCCGAGGGCGGCGCCAGTCACTTCAGCCACTCCTTCCGGGCGATCGAGCCATCGGCCAAGTCTATCCAGCAGCGCCAGGAAGAAAAGGACAGCGCCACCAGGGGCTGGTGCGAGACCACGCGATAGTAGTAGTCCGCCGGCTCAGGAAAGCGTGCCGCCCACAGGCGTTCTCCCGCAGGCGAATACGCCAGCAGGTTAGGCAGGGCACCCTCCCCTCGACGTCTCTGCCGCGTGTAGGCGGGATCGGCCAGCAGCGCATCGGGCTCCAGGAGGACGACCACCCTGCCTTCGCACTCGAAGGCCTCACGAATCGGGTGTTCCAGCTCGAATTCACCCTCACGGGTTGAGACCCGGTGACCCTGATATCTCACCTCCAGACTGGGTTCATTCATGGCAGCGGGCTCCCCGGGCCGAAGCTGGCCTCCGGAATCGTCTCCAGCAACTTGAACTGCTCGGCGCCTCCCCGACCACGGCCCCATTCGGGAACCCCGCGCGCCCGCGAGCGCTCGATGAGCGTACCACGGGGTACCCTGACCTCCTGGAAGTGAGTGGCACGATTCCAGGGCGGCAGGGACAGGGCCTCCCGTGCCCAGGCCTGGCTGCGGGGTCGGATGGCAGTGAGCCAGGAACCCACCGTGGCCTCGTCCGAGTACACACGGTAGAACACCCGTTCGTCGGCCAACTCGAACCTGCGTACCAAGCCCGCCGTGCTCTGCATGCGTCGCTTGAGGGTGCCTGCCACGCCGCCAAACAGGGCGCCCAGTCCGCTCACCTCGGCACCAGCCCGTCCCGCGTCGCTGTCGGGCACCGGAAACCACTGGTAGTCCGGGTCTAGATCGAACAGCCAGAATGCCGGCGCCGCGTGCATGCCGAGGTTGGCCAGCCCTGCCGCGAATCCCTGCCAATAGTCTGCGGTGCCCAGCCAGTTCGCGGCAGCGACCGATTCAACCGACAGCCTGGCGGCCAGACAGGCCTGCGCCGAGCCATCCTGACCGCAAGGATCACGCACCGCGGCAGAGACCGCCTGACCATTTGCCCCGCTGCGGCCGGACCATGTCGGCAGACCGACACGCAGGCCGGTGACCGTGACACCCTGACAGCGCCCATCCGCCCCCAGGAGGCAGGCCACCTCCTCAAGCCCGGAGGGATCCACCACCGCCAGCGGATTGCCCCAGGCGTAGCCATAGCGCTGTAGCTCACGGGGGTCGTAGGGATCATTGACCACCGGATCCGCACTGAGGAACCGCCCCAGCGCCGGCTCGTACACCCGCCCGTTCAGGTGCAGGAGTCCCGCGGCATCGAGGTGCTCGTGACCACCGAAACCCGCCGGAGTGATGACACGCACGGCGCTGACTTGCTGCGCCGACAACGGTGCCCCATCGCTGCCCACCCGGCGACCCCAGGGGTCATAGCTGAGTGAGGCGACCGGCCTGCCGGTAGCAAGGTTGGCGAGGCCGACCACACTGCCCAGCGGATCGCGCAGCAGCACGTGGCTGGCGGGTGCGCGCCCATCAGCATGTCTCAGGTGCAGGCCGGCTATACCCGTGGGCGTGGGGATGCGGTGACGCCAGGTGACCGTCCCACCCCGCACGACCTTCTCCAGCAGGCCCCCAAGGTAGAGAGTGGATTCGGTGATCCCTGCCTCGACCGCCACCTGCTTCCAGCGCGAACCATCGGGCGCATACCAGAAATCGCTCCGACCGGCGGGGGTGGAAATCCTGCGAGGGAGATTGGAAGACCACCAGCTCACGGCCTGGCCGTCACGCAGGCTCAGATTGCCGTTGGCGTCGTAGGCAAAGCGTCGGGTCGCGGCGGCTACGAGCTGCTGCCCGCGCACCGGATCGTAGGCCAGGCAGTCCTCGCGACCCGGACACAGGTCCGAGCGCCAGGCCAGGTTGCCATCCGGGTGCCAGCGGAGGTCGGACGACAGGCCTGCATCGCGCCGCGCTGCGCTCAATCTATCGGACCCATCATGGCTGAAGGTTTCGCTCGTCCCGGTCAGCCGGTCGCTGCGAGCATTGAGGCGCATCGGGCCGGCCCAGTCCCAGCTCAGGTCCTGAATCGTCCGGCCGGAGGCATCCAGCAGCCATTGCCCATCGCCACGCCCGCTGAGGGCATCGTGACCAGTCACCCTGTAGAGCCGGGTCCCGAGGCGCGAGGCCACCTCACGCCCCTGGGCGTCCACCTGCTCCAGGGTCCACCAGACTGACTGGCTGCCGTTGACCTCGCGCACCCGCCAAGGTCCGCCGTCTCGGTAATCGAAGGCCAATTGCAGGCGGAAGCCGTCGCTCGTGACCGGATAGGTGATCCCGCCGATCCGTCCCGCAGCGTCGTAGCGGTAATCGAAGCGATGGCTTCCATCGGCCGTGAGGATGCGCTTGGCCAGTCGGCCGAGCGCGTCGTAGCCCCTGCGTTCGGCGTAACCGGGGCCGGTCATGGAGACCAGTCGCCCGACGTTGCGCGCGGCTGGCGAACTGCCCCAAGTCCAGCGACTGATGCCGTCCGGGTCCGTACGCCAGGTGGGCCGCCCCAGCGCATCGAAGCCCTGGCTGAAGGCCTGACCTTTGGCGTCGCGGTAGGCCACCAACTCACCCAGCGCGTTGGGCGAGAACGACCAGCGTCCGACCTGTGCATCCGCCAGCCAGGTGCGATGCCCCGTGGGGCCGTAACCGACCTCGGCGAGCGGCTTGCCACCCGTGAACACACCGGCCAGCCGACCCCAGGCGTCGTGCCGGTACAGCACCGGATCTGCCTGGACGGATAGCGTTTCGAGGGGATCGCCCCAGGCCGTAAAGCGTCGCTCGAGTGTCCCGCCCGAGGCCGTCACCGCCTCCAGCAGCAAGCCATCGTGGCGGTAGCGGGTGGAATCGCGAACCGCACCCGCCGCGTCCAGTAACCGGCTGGAGATCAGCCGCCCATCGGCATCCCAGCTCAGCCGCCGCAGGGCTGCGGGAGCCTGGCCGACCCAGGCTGGCGCGCCAATCTCTGTCGGCCGATGACGGGCGTCGAAAACGAAACCCTGGGCGGCCACCCCGCCGCCAGGCATGCGCTGCTGGCGCCGCACCAGTTGCCCGTGACCATCCTGCTCCAGCCACGCCTCGGAGAGTCGCTCGTCCGACTGGCTGCGCACCTCGATGTGCATACGGAGTACGGCGCGCGGATCGCAAGCCGCGTCGCAGCGCTGTCGAGCCTGGCTGCGCCGCGTCCCATCCGGATGGATGCGCAACTCCTCGCGGCCGAAGCCATCGTGCCTGAATTCGGTCTTGAGCCCGTTGGGATCGGTGAACGAGGCAGGCAGGCCCAGGGCCGGCATCCAGCTGGCGAGGCTGACCTGGCCCAGCGGATCGACCAGCCGGATCGGCTGGCGACCGTCGGCATCCCACTCCATGACGCTCACGCGCTCTGGCATCCCGGCCCCTGCCACGGCGCGCCGCGATGGGTTACCGAAGTCGTCGTATGCAAGCCTGGTCGAGACCTCCCAGCGTGGATCGCCAGGGGCTTCCACCATCCGGGTGGGTCGACAGCCGGCAGGCGACCAGTCCATCGACCTCATGGCGACCAGGGCTTCACCCCCGGGCAGGGAATGGCTGGCCGTCACGCTGGTGCGGGTGGGCCGCCCCAGGCACCAGCTGGAGATGTCGTTCAATCGCGCCAGATGCTGGGTTCTTTCCGTGCGCTCGCTGCCGGCGTGCTTTCCACCGGCATCCTCCCGAACGGTGCGGGTGATGTCGATGGCCAGTCCCGACTGGGGATCGACCGCCGACACCCGCATGAGGCCGGTTCGATAGGGTGACTGGCCGCTGCGACCATCGGGCTCATAGTCACGGCTCTCGTGGCGGGCGAGGTAGACGTGGCTCCGGGCCGCGCTGCCACTGCCCAGCGCCAGCGATCCCCAGCCGAGCGTCTCACTCGCGAGCAGGCGGTCGGCGGCGTCGCGTCGCTCACGTCGCGTGAGGCGGCCAGAGAAAGGATGATCCTGCCGCCAGCCCTCGATGACGGATCGCCCTTCGGCACCTAGTTCCCGACTCCGGCGCGACAGGAATCCACCGCCCGAGCGGCGGGCCGGCTCGGCCATCAGACCCTCGTAACTCATTGCCCAGGTGCGCCGGCCGCTGCCGCCGGCGCCATCATTGACCGACCAGCGAGCCACGACCATCCGCACGGGTCTTTGCCACCTGAGCGTCCCGGGAGCGGTTGAGCCAGCCTGGTAAAGGTCAGGGTCCCCGAGCGAGGCATAGGCAAACTCGACCCGCAGACCGAGCCCATCGGTGATGGTGTGCGCCAGGTCCGCTCGCTGTCCGCGACGCAGGTGCCAGGCCAGCGAGCCACTGGCCTGCAGCAGCAGGTCGGGCTGTCCGTTACCGTCCAGATCGCCAGCCAGCGCGCTCAGTGGATTGCCATGGGCGAGCCCCGTAGCGATTGGGCCTGCCAACCCCTCGGGGGTGGCCAGAAGCACCCGCCAACTGCCTGCTGCATCGGGATAGGCAATGTCGTCACGACCGTCGTCGTTCCAGTCGATTGCCACCACCGGTCCAGCCAGGCCGGCGTGGGCGGGGCCCTCCACCTCGACCGTGGCCACACCCGATACCTGACAGGGGCTGTATCGAACCCGCCACCGGCCAAGGTAATGCGGGTAGACGAAGTCGGTGCACCCATCACCGTTGAGGTCCGCAGGCACACCGCGGACGAAGCTGCTGTCAAAGCCCTCACTGGTCCGCTGATGGCCCGAAATCCGGGCGATGGAATGGCCCTCCTCCATGAGCAGGTCCTCGGCACTGTCCCCGTCGAGATCGATGCGCTGCCCCGGAAAACCGAGAAAGGCACCGCCCTCCGCCCAGTCGTAACCGGTCTCGGCGAATTGCTCATAGAGTCGAACGGGTGTGGGTGAAAAACCCTCTGCACCGCGGTTGTAGCGGACCCACACGGCCAGGCCATTACCGGAGTGACCCTCGATGGCCGAGTAGGCGAGATCGCCGAGACCGTCACCGTTCAAGTCCGCGCCGCGAAAATCCAGCGCCTCGGCGGCCAGGCCGGTATCCACGACCCGGCCAAGTCCGTCAGGCCCGCCAAGGATGACCTGCCAGTGACCCGTGGCAGACCGCAGGAGCACGTCCCGGGCGGCGTCGTTGTTGTAGGTGATGGGAACACCCGCCCCGACCGGCGCAGGCAGCAGGGTGTCCCGCTCCGCACCGGGCCGTCCGTCGGGCTGACCCAGCCGATAGCGCAGGGTCGTCGGACTGCCGGCTGTGTACACCAGGTCAGCACGACCGTCGCCGTTGATGTCGGCGCTCCACCAGCGCGCCTGCTCGGGCAGGCCAGGACGTCCCGTCAGCAGCAGGCTCATCGACTGGCGCGCGCCCACACCGGGCAGGCCGTCCTGCCACTCGATGCGCGTCGGCGCGAGGCAGTTGAGGCCGTCCGGGCCGCAGCGCCGGATGGAGGCCAGCCGGCTCGCGCCCGCAGTGGACGGCGCGGGCTCGTAGTCCATGAGGTAGCGGCCAATGACCGAGGTGCCGTGCAGCAGGTCGATGCGCACCAGCCGATGACTGCGCCGAACGAGCATGCCTTCGCCGTAGCCATGATCCACGTCCGCAGCGGGACGGGGCGCCCAGGTCAGCCGCAGCGCATGCGTCGGCAGCAGGCCGCGCCCCAGATGACCACTCCAGCGGATGCTCAGCAGGCGAAAATCTCCGGAGTCGCCCTCTTCCTGATACTGATAGTCGATGTAGTTACCGGCCCGGTCGCGGGTGCGGGCCAGCGCCCAGGCCCGCGGGGTGGGCTCCCGCCCGGCCCGGTCGATGCGCGAATCGGCCGTGGTGCCGTACTCGTGAATCAGGCCGTCGGCAGTCTCCACCGTAAAGCTCGCCGGTCCTGCTCCCGCGGTGCCGGCCGAGCGGATCCGGGCATAGGACTCGGGATCGCTGCGGTATTCCGCTGCCAGCGACCCATAGGGCCGCCCTCCCTGCACCACCAACCTGCTGCCATCGAGGCAATAGCGATCGTCCCGATCGAGCCTCACCGGCGCGTGTTGCCCATCCGGCTCGAGGCTGCGCGGACAGCGCGAGATCAGTGACCCGGCAGCGATCGTCCACCCGGCACCCATGGCTCCACGGCGAGTTGCGTGGGCATACTCCAGGGAAAATCCGGGCGTGAGCCCCGCGGTACCGCGCGGCAGCGGCAGTGGGATCGAGTAGCGCGCCTCACCGCCCGGTGAAACGCCCCAGCGGCCCTCCAGCCTGCCGGCGGTCTCAAGCTGGGTGGTGGACAGCCAGCCGGTCTTGGCGGCTCCCGAAAGTGGGCTGAAGCAGCCGATGCACGCCAGCACGACGCCGACGAATACGCTCCTGAGACGCATGGTGACCTCCCTGTCCCGAATGCATGGGAGGACACTACGTGAGTCGCCGGGCCGGCGGCGCGAGTTGGCCGGCTTTCAAACTCAACCCGACAGAAACGTCAGATGAAAGACACCACGATCAGGCCGGCGATCAGGAATCGGTACAGCGCGAAGGGCAGCAGCCCGATCCGTTCGATCACCTTCAGCAACAGGTGGATACAGGCGTAACCGGTGAGTCCCGCCACCAGCATGCCGACCGCCATGGCGCCCCAGTCGACGCTGGCCTCCCCGGAGACCAGCTTCAGCAGCTCGTAGCCGCCCGCCATGCCGATGCCGGGCACCGCCAGCAGGAAGGAAAAGCGGGCGGCAGCGGAGCGCGTGAGGCCAAGCGCCAGCCCTGCAGTGAGGGTGATGCCCGAGCGCGAGGCGCCAGGCATCAGGGCCAGCGCCTGGGCACAGCCGATCAGCACGGCCTCCCGCCAGCCCAGGCTGTACTCGTCGCGTTGCTGCCGGCCCAGGCGGTCCGCCAGCCACATCAACAACCCGAACACGGTCAGCGTGCCAGCCACGAACAGTGGATTGCGCAGGTAGGTCTCGATCAGCGAAGCGAAGGCCAGCCCTGCGAGCCCCACCGGTACGGTGCCCAGGATCACACACCACGCGAGGCGTGAGTCGGCGTCGAGCTGAAAGCTCTTCAGGGAGCGCATCCAGGCCACGGCCACCGCCACCAACTGCCGGCGGAAGTAGGCCAGCACCGCCGCCAGCGTGCCCACGTGGACCGCCACGTCGAAGGCCAGGCCCTGATCGTCCCACCCCAGGAAGTGAGGCACCAGGATCAGGTGTCCCGAACTCGAGATGGGCAGGAATTCCGAGAGTCCCTGCACCACCGCCAGCAACACCGCCTGCATCAAGTCCATGCTCCGCTCCTACAGGCTGCCCGCGAGGTCACGGAAGCCGAATCCCTGTACCGCCCTGCCCAGCCTGCGACCGAGTCCGATGACCTTGAAACGTTCGCCCATCTCGCCCGGCAGCACCAGCGTAGCGGCCGCCTGACCCAGGCGCCGGGCAGCCAGCGGCGAGAGCCCGCATGCATGTCGCTCCAGGGCAGTGTCCAGGCCACACGCCAGCAGGAAATGCGCCTGGGTGGAGAACCCGGCCACTTCGAACCCGGCCGTCAGCCCCGCTTCGGCGACGGTGGTGAAATCGACCCAGGCGGTCAGGTCCTGCAGCCCGGGCCGAGCCAGGACGTCCTCGACCCGACGGTGCCTGAAGAACCCACAGAGCGTGCCGCCCTGCCGTGAGGGGTGATAGTACTGCGCACGCGGCAGACCATAATCGATGAACAGCGCCAGGCCGCGCCGGAGGCGGGCCAACAGGCTTTCGACCCAGGGACC
>JAURMS010000264.1 GCA_030830595.1 Gammaproteobacteria bacterium
CCGGCCCTGCAGCGGAGTCCAATCGGTATATGCCCCGACCACTGGCCCGAGATAGGGTCTGGCCACGGCCAGGCATTCGCGAAAGTCGAGCTCGTCGGCTTCGCGGACGCCGCAGGTCGGATGCTGCACGGCCCACACTGCGGCAGCCAGCGCACCGGCAGCCACCTGCAGGCTGGTCGCATTGGCATGGGGCACGTGCCGACGCGCTTCCTCGATGGTCAGTTGCGATCCATACCAGTAGGCATTTCGGTCGTGGCCGGCCAGCAGGACGCCCAGCTCATCCATGCCGGTGACGATGTCCTTCGCCAGCACGCGCTGCGAGGGCTGCATGACCCAGCCGCGCCCCTCCAGTTCCAGCGCCGAGAGCATGGCGTCGTCGCAGGGGTGATAGACGAACATCACGGTCGGCCGGTATTCGAAACCGCGTGTACTGCGCTGAGAGAAATAGTCGGCGATCGAGAACACCTCGTCATGGGTCATCAAGAGGCCCTGGAAGCCGCCCAGCGACGGCAGCCAGCTGCGGCCGTAGGTACCCCCGCCGGGCCGGCGTAGATAGACCGATCCGCAGCCATCCCGGTGCCAGTAGGCGCCACCCGGTCGACCGGGTTCCACCGTGCCCAGCGACAGTTCCGAGGGCTGCATCAGTTCGTCCACGAAGCCGTCGATCGACCAGGTGTTGACGAACTCGCCGGGCCGCTTGGGGCGCTCGGCGGCCTGAGTGTCGCGCTCCGACACCTGGATCAACTGGACGCCGAGGTCGCGGCACAAAGCGGCCCAGGCCTGCCGCTCGCCGGGATCCTCGCGTTCCGGCAGCAGGGCATCGCGCAGGTCGAGCAGGGCCTGCTTGACTAAGTGGGACACCAGTCCGGGATTCGCGCCATGGTCCACCACCGCCGTAGTGGAGTCAGCGCCGAGCTTGCGACCAAGCCGCAGCATCCGCTCGCGGGTGATGAAATTGGTGCGCTCGCGCAGGGTGAGCATCGGGTTGTTGAACACCCCCGGCCAGGGTTCGATCGAGGTGTCCACGTACAGCACGCCGTGTTCCGAGCACCATTCGACCAGGTCGAGGCTCGACACGTCGACCGAGAGGTTAAGCATCAGGTCGCCGGCGGTCAGGTAGCGCGACAGCTGACGGTGGAAGTTGCCTGGCTTGAGGTGACAGTGCACGAACCGGGCGCCGCAGGCCTGCGCGATCCCACGCCCACGTTCGTCCGCCGACAGCACCTGCAGCGCATCGCTGCCCAGCGCGAGGTGGTTGCGCAGGAGCGGGAGCACCACCTGGCCGATGCTGCCGCAGCCGATCATGACGACGCGGCCAGAAAAATCAATGGGTTCTCTCATGACCTGACCGTAACAAAAGGGGGCGCTCATGCCAAACCGTCATCCAGCCGTCATCTTTCCGCAGCGCCGCAGTCATGAATCGTTGGCACACTGGATCGGTGTCACGGCTCCCCCGTACACATCATGCATAGGAATTAGGGCGCTCCTCCCGGGGCGCCCCATTTTTTTGCCGTCCTCCCTGACGCGCTACAATGCCGCCATGCAGAGGAGGTCACCATGCAACGCTATGCCGCCGGATGGCTGCTCGGGTTAGTCATCATGTCACTTTCAGGACCCACGCCGGGGGAGGCCGCCGAAGCTGCCGCGCCCCTGATCGAACGAAGCAAGCTGTTCGGCAATCCCAGCCGATCCGGGGCCCAGCTGTCCCCCGACGGCCGCTGGCTGTCCTGGCTGGCGCCGCGCGAGGGTGTCATGAATGTGTGGGTGGCCTCGGTGGCGGACCTGGAGCAGGCGCGGCCGCTGACGGACTCGAAGGATCGCCCGATCCGCATGCAGTTCTGGGCCCCTGACAGTTCCATGGTGATGTACATCCAGGACAAGGGTGGCGACGAGAATTTCCTGCTGTATGGCATCGAGGTGGGCTCCGGCAAGGAGCGCAACCTCACGCCCTTCGACAAGACCCGCGTCCAGCTGGTGGCCAGTTCGCCGATCGTCACCGATCGCATCCTGGTGGGTCTCAACAACCGTGACGAGCGCTGGCACGACGTGCACAGCCTGGATCTCGCCACCGGCAAGCTGACCGAGATCATCCGCGGCGACGGCTACGCCGGTTTCCTGGCCGATGCCAACCTGGACCTGCGCATGGCACTCCGGCCGAACGCCGCCGGCGGCTACGACTTCTTCCGCGTGAAGGCCCGCGAGGTGGAGGCAGAGCCGTTTGCGACCACCACGCTCGAGGATTCGCTGACCACCCAGCCGGCTGGTTTCACCACCGACGGCAAGACCCTGTACTGGATCGACAGTCGCGGGCGTGATACTGCGGCGCTGGTCGCGCAAGACGTGGCGACCGGCGAGACCCAGGTCCTGGGCTCCAGCGATCGGGCCGACGTGGGCGGCGCCATGAGCAACCCACGGACCGGCAAGGTAGAGGCCTATGCCGTCACCTACCTGCGCGAGGAGTGGATAGCCCTCGACGAGAAGATCGGCGCCGACCTTGCCTGGCTGCGCGAGCAGCTGGCAGGCGACGTGGCGGTCACGTCGCGGACCGACGATGATCGACTATGGACCGTCGCGGTGGATCCGGTGGTGGCCTCGCCCTCGGTGCACCTGTTCGATCGTGAGACGCGCACGCTGCGCCAGCTGTACGTATCGCGCCCGGAACTGGCAGGTGCGCCACTGCAGCCCATGCATCCACGGGAGATCGTCGCGCGGGATGGCCTGACGCTCACCGCGTACCTCACCCTGCCACCGGGCAGCGACCCGGATGGCGATGGAGTCCCGGCGAACCCCGTGCCGATGGTGCTGCTGGTACACGGCGGTCCGTGGGCCCGTGATGATTACGGCTACAACGGCTATCACCAGTGGCTTGCGAACCGCGGCTACGCGGTGCTGTCGGTGAACTTCCGCGGCTCGACCGGCTTTGGCAAGGCCTTCATTTCGGCGGGCGACCTCCAGTGGGGCCGCAAGATGCACGATGACCTGATCGACGCCGTGGAGTGGGCAGCCGGCGAGGGCGTTGCCCGACGCGACCAGGTGGCCATCATGGGCGGGTCCTACGGCGGCTATGCCACGCTGGCGGGCCTCGCCTTCACGCCCACCGACTTCGCCTGCGGGGTGGACATCGTGGGGCCCTCCAACCTCGAGACCCTCCTGCAGACCATTCCGCCCTACTGGACGGCAGTGGTCGAGCAGTTCCACCAGCGCATGGGCAACCCCAACACCGAGGAGGGCAGGGCGCTGCTGCGTGAGCGCTCGCCGCTGTACTCGGCAGGCAACATCGTCCGCCCATTGTTGATCGGCCAGGGGGCCAACGACCCTCGGGTCAAGCAGGCCGAGTCCGACCAGATCGTCGATGCCATGCGCGAGCGCAAGATCCCGGTGACCTACGTGCTGTTCCCCGATGAGGGTCACGGCTTCGCCCGCCCCGAGAACAACATCGCCTTCAATGCGGTGACGGAGAACTTCCTGGCCGGCTGCCTGAAGGGCCGTTCCGAGCCGATCGGTGCCACCGTGAAATCCTCCACGGCCCAGGTCCTGGAGGGCGCCGACTTCACGCCTGGGCTTGCCGACGCGCTGAAGTAGCCGACCATGCCATCGCCGATCACCATTGCCCCGGGCCATGCCCGGGGCATTTCGTTCATGGTGCTGGCGGTGGGAACTTTTGCGCTCATGGATGCCATGCTCAAGCAGCTGGCCGGTCACTATCCGCCCATCCAGGTCAGCTTCCTGCGCTGCGCGGCCTCGCTGCCGTTCGTGCTGGTGCCCATCGCCTTCACTGGCCGCTGGCGGCGGCTGCGACCCGTGAACCTCCCCCTGCACCTGATGCGGGCCTGCTTCGCGGTGGTCATGCTGTGGGGGTTCGTGTGGGCCGTCGCCCGTGCCACGCTCACCGACGTCTATGCGGTCTTCATGAGTGCGCCGCTGGTGGTGCTGGCGCTTGCGGCCCTGTTCCTGGGCGAACGGATTGGACCTTTGCGCTGGGCGGCCGTGGTGCTGGGCATGGTGGGCGTCATCGTCACGCTCGCGCCCAGCGGTGAGGGCATGCGGCCATTGGTGGGCGTGGTGGCTCTCCTGGCGGCCTGTTCCTATGCGGCCTCCATTGTGACCGTGCGCGTGCTGGCGAGGACCGATACCACCAGCAGCATGGTGTTCTGGTTCCTGGCTCTGGTCGCCGTGGCCGCCGGCCTGGCCGCCTTTCCCGGCTGGGTGGGCATCCGGGGTGAGCACTGGACCTGGATTCTGGCCGTGGGCCTGACCGGCTGGATTGCCCAGTTGCTGATTACCGAGGCGTTCAAGCTGGCGCCCGCCTCCGTGGTGGCGCCTTTCGAGTACACCGCCCTGATCTGGGCCCTGTGCATAGACTTTGCCTTCTGGCAGGCGCTACCCTCCGGGAGGGCGCTGGTTGGAGCCTCCATCGTGGTGGCTGCCGGCCTGCTGGTCCTGGCCCGGGAGCGTGGCGCCCAAGCCTGACTAAAGAGGAAGAGCCTATGGACAAGTCCCATCCCTGGCTGGCTGCACTGCTGGTGCTGTGGCTTCCAGTCACCCCGGTCGCGGCCCAGCAGATCATCGATGCCACCGTGCCGCTGAAAATACTCGAGGTTGCCAAGGAGTTTGGCCCGGCCAGCCTCGACATCGACGGCGCAGGCGACCCCGTGATCCAGGCCGAGGTGGAGGATGGCTTCAAGTACATCGTCATGTTCTACGGCTGCAAGGAGGGCGAGGACTGCGATGACATCCAGTTCGGCGCCTGCTTTACCGATGCGGACGTCTCCCTGCGGGCCATCAACGACTGGAACGCCGGGCGCAAGACGCCGCGCGCCTACCTGGACTCGCAGGGCGATGCCTGCATGGACATGTGGGCGAATATCGACTTTGGCGTGACCCGCGAGAATCTCCGGGACTGGTTCAACTGGTGGACGCGGGTGGGCGAGACCTTCATTGAATACCTGGCGGATGGAGGTGACGAGTCGGCCAGCGCCCCGAGCGGGTTGGTCGAGAAGCCGGCCCGACGCGAGTCCATCTGAGTGATCGCCAGGCGGCTGCATATCCATGGCCGCGTACAGGGCGTGTTCTATCGGCAGTGGACGGTCAATACCGCGACTGAGCTCGGGCTGCAGGGCTGGGTGCGTAACCGCAGCGACGGGACCGTCGAGGCACAGGTCCAGGGCGATGAGGCTGCCGTCGAGTCGTTCATCGAGGCCGCCCGTCACGGTCCGCCGATGGCGGAGGTGACCCGGCTTGAACTTGTCGTGGTCGAGCCCGCTGACCTAGTGGGATTTGAACTGATTAAAGGCGACTGAATCAGAAAGCTCGGATCGGTCTGACGGGAAAGCCGACGCCCTTGTTGACGTCCCACTGACTGGTGGGATCACAGCAAAGTGGTAGTGCATTCCAGGAAGCTGAACTTTCACTCGAACTCCAGTACCAGCGATGGTTGGCGTCCGGATTGTCACAAAGGCCAGGAACGAGGGGGCGATTGTTGAACACCAGGCGCAATTCCTCATACGACGGGAGATACCAGTCCGAAAAACCGTTGTGCGTGTAGGTAGAGGCGAGATAAGCCGCCGTATTGCGGTCGCATAGGGTGATGATCTGCTGGGTATTCTCCTCGCCGGTGCCGACAGCCCGTTGGGTGCCGACATGGTTGTGGTTGCAATACTCATCGGTAGCCCAAGGGCCGAACAACTCATCGGGCGCAACTTCAAGACCCCCACAGCCGTCGCCATTGATCGCGATCACAGTACCCCCGGCAGGCCCCGGGTCGCCGACCGCCAGTCCCGTGATGCAGCCACCCTCCCAAGTCAGCCCGCCATCAATTAATTTGAGGGTGAATTGTCCCCTGGTGTCGGCAGGTGGGAGAAGTTCCGCCCACGCCACTCCATTCCAGTAGAGCAACGAGTTAGGCTCGGTTCCGACAGGGATGCCACCGCTTTCAGTAGAACCGCCGCCGCCGCTTCCACCCAGAAAACTTGCCGAGACTATGGTGTCCTGATTGATGGTGAGGGTACACGTGGCAGACGTGCCAGCGAAACCACACGCATCTGCCCAACCTAGGAATTCTGCGTTTGGGTCAGCGGCTGCAGTCAAAGTGATCGAGGCGCCAGCATTAAGAGTGGCAGTGCAGATTGAAGGGCACGAGATCCCGCCACTCGAACTGCTGACCGTGCCGCCGGACGTCAGGTTTACGGTCAGGTTGAACCTAGTCGGTTTTTTTTGAGCCTCTGCCGGGTAAGAAACGAAAATCCACACGAGAACCAGTGAGAAAATTCTGTCCATGAGTGTGCTCTTCCCTAAGTTGATTCTTTTAAATTGCCACTTACGCGCTTTTTTGAAAAACAACTTCATATAGTAAATGCAACAATATGATTAATATAATAATTATTTCTTTGCACTTGTCAACGCCAGGCCTTCCGCGCAGTCATGAAAGTCAAAAAAGCCGCGAAAGGAAGAATCTTCCAAATCTCCAGTCGTCTGCTCCTGAGCCGTCCGGTCCGGCGGAACCAAGTCCGCCATCGCGCATGCCAGCAATTGCCGATTGGGCGGAAGTTGAGTCCGCCCGCCTTGATAGCCAGCGTCTGCGTGGTCGCGGACTGTGACCTGTTTCACCGTCGTTGGCGCGGTTGTCCGATGGGCTGAAAAATTGCGACCCGCATCACTTTACATATGACTCAGCGGGCGTAAAAAGGATCCCAAGATTCAGTCAAGGGCAAAGTCACCGAAAGGTGGCGACGCAAAGTCTCCGGTCTAACGGGCCTTCGGGCCCCACGATAGCGGGACCGCCGGAATCCGGATCAGTCATGGACTGCCTCGGGTTGCTTTGCCCCTCGAATTGAATGGCTCATGCCACGGGGAAGCAACATGATCCGCAGTCAACACAGTTCATCCGTTCTTCAGCAGGCCATCAACCGTACTGGTTGGTCGCTCGGCCTTGCGCTGATTTTCGCAGCAGCACCCTCCTGGTCTGCCTCGGACAGCGACCGGCAGCAGATGAAGAGCCTCGACGAGCAGGTCCAGGAGATCAAGTCCGACGTGCTCGGCATCGCTGCCGAGCTCAGCCAGCTCGAAGAGAAGCTGCTCTATCCCTCCGGCACGCAAGTGGCGGTGTTCGTCGCCCTCGAGCACGGCGATCCGCTGCGCCTCGATGCGGTTCGCCTGAGCATCAACGGCCAGCCGGTGGCTCACTATATCTACAGCTTCAAGGAGCTGGACGCCCTGCGTGCCGGCGGCGTCCAGCGTCTCTATGTCGGCAACCTCCCGAGCGGCGAGCATCGCCTCGAGGTGCAGGTCAACGGCAAGCAGGACGGTGGCCAGGACTACACTCGCACCCAGGAGTTTACCTTCAGCAAGGGCATCGAACCGGAGCTGGTGGGCCTGACCATCTCGGGCGGCGCCCCGGTCACGCTGGGTAACTGGTAAGCCATGGATCGGGCCACCTCACTGGCGGGTCTGGCACTCCTCACCGCGTTTGCCTCCGGGCAGGCGGCGGGCGGCGAGTTGCGCGACCTGCACTATGGTGAGGCCGTGTTCGAGGCCCACCAGGGCAGGTATTTCGAGGCCCTGCAGCGTCTCGACACCGAGCTGGCGCAGTATCACGGTCTCGACGAGCCCTCGCTCGACAGCCTGACGCCCCACCTTGGCAGCGCCGAGTTCTCGGTGGGCGACTTCGAGCTCAACTATCGCATGCACCACCGTGCGGGTCGGGCCATCCAGCGCGTGCTCGAGGCCGACGTGGAAGATGCCGTCCGCAACGAGGCGGCCTACCGGCTGGCCCGCATTCATTTCCAGAAGGACCAGCTCGAGGAGGCCCTGGCGGCCCTGGGCCGGATCCGTGGCGACGTACCGAAGGCCATTCGGGACGACATCGAGTTCTTACGCGCAAACGTCTACCTTGCCCAGGGACGGGCCGGGGCGGCCGTGAGCGCGCTGCGCGACCTCCCGGTCGGCGCTGACCTGACCGGCTTCGCCGCCTACAACCTCGGGATTGCACTCCTGCAGGACGGGCAGCTGGCAGAGGCCGTGGAGCAGCTCGACGAGGCCGGCCGGATCGGTTCCTCCGACGAGGCCACGCAGGGTATCCGTGACAAGGCCAACCTGGTGCTCGGCAGCCTGCTGTTCGAGCTGGGCCAGTTCGACCGGGCCGAGCAGACCCTCGACCGGGTCAGGCTGGAGGGTCCGTTCTCCAACCAGGCCCTGCTGCGGGCCGGCTGGTCAGAGGCCTCCGTAGAGCGCTTTGACCGCGCGCTGGTGCCCTGGAAGCTGCTGCTGGACCGCGACCAGACCGACGCGGCGGTGCAGGAAGCGCTGCTGGCCGTGCCGCAGGCCTATGCCAGCCTCGATGCCCACGGTCGCGCCGCGCTGCTGTTCGGCCAGGCGCTGGAGTCCTACGGCGTGCAGATCGAGCGGGTCGATGCCTCGATCGACAGTATCCGCGACGGTCGCTTTCTTGAGGCGCTGGTGCGCGAGGAGATCCGTCAGTCCAAGGACTGGGTCATCCGCCTGCGTAGCCTGCCCGAGTCGCCTGAAACCTTTTACCTGATGCAGCTGATGGCCTCCCACGACTTCCAGACCGCGCTGCAGAACTACCTGGACCTGGAGGACCTGCGCTCCAAGCTCCTGTCCTGGCAGTCCAGTTTCGATGCCTTCGAGGACGTCATCCGCGTCCGTGGCGAGTACTACGACCCGAGGCTGCCGGAAGTCGATGCCGACTTTCGCGAGCTGGACGCCCGCATGCGCACCCGCCTCGAGCAGCGCCGTCACCTGGCCACGCGCCTGCAGGGACTCCTCACCGCCCCGCAGCCTGAGCTGCTGGCCACCGAGGAGGAGCGGGTGACGAGCGAGCGCCTGTCGGCACTGGCTGCACAGCTCACCAACAGCGGCAGCCCCGAAGCCCTGGCCTTGTTGCCTCGGTTAGCCCGTCTGCAGGGCGTCGTCACCTGGCAGGTGCGCACCCAGTATCACGAGCGGCTCACGGCTGCCCACACCCATCTGGCCGAACTGGTGGAACACGTCGATGCCCTGGCAAAGCAGCATCATGCCTTCGTACGCAGTCGGCAGGCGGCCACCCACGGCTACCTGGGCTACGATCGCCAGATCGAGCAGCTGCGCAAGCGGGTTGGTACCGCGCTCGCTCGGCTGGACCTTGTGATGGGCCGCCAAGGCCACCTGATCGAGACGGTGGCGGTGCGTGAGCTGAAGGGCCGGCGCGAGCGGCTGGTCTCGCTGCAGACCCAGGCGCGCTACGCCGTGGCCGACAGCTATGACCGCGCCGTGGGCGCCCAACAGATCGGGCAGGTGCAGTGATGCGTCGCCTCCTGCTCCCCGTCGCCATCAGTGCCATTCTGGCGACCGGCTGTGCCGGCAACCCTCCGGTCAAGGAAACCCTCGGCGAGCTGCGCAGCGCCAAGCCCGACATCGAGGACGTCACGGTCGAGAATGGCCTCGAGAAGGCCATGCTGGCCTACCGGCGATTCCTCGACGAGACGCCGGGCAGCGAGCTGACCCCGGACGCCATGCGTCGGCTGGCCGACCTGCAGGTGGAGCACCAGTTCGGCATTCATGGGCCGGGCGAGGCCGCGCCCGAGATGGCTGCGCCCGAGATGGCTGCGCCCGAGATGGCTGCGTCCGAAAGGGCCGAAGTGGTCAGTGCCCCGATGGAGGCCATCAGGCTTTACGAGAGCCTGCTTACTGAATACCCCGGCTATGAGCACAACGACGACGTGCTCTACCAGATGGCGCGCGCCTACGACGAGTTGGGTGAGACCGAGCAGGCCATGGCCACCATGGATCGCCTGGTGGGGGACCATGCCTACTCCGGTCGCTATGACGAGGTGCAGTACCGCCGCGGCGACTTCTTCTTCACCCGCAAGCAGTACCGCGAGGCCGAAGCGGCCTACAACGCGGTCATCGCCGTGGGCACGGACTCGTCCTATCATGAGCTCGCGCTCTACAAGCTTGGTTGGGCGCTGTACAAGCAGGACTTCTACGAGGAAGCGCTGCACCAGTACACCGCCCTGCTGGATTTCAAGCTGGCCGCCGGCTACGACTTCGACCATCACCAGTCGGAGGACGAGGAGCGCCGGATCGCCGACACCTTCCGGGCCATCAGCCTGAGCTTCAGCTACCTTGGCGGCGCCGAGGTGGTGCAGGAGTACTTTGGCGAGTTCGGTAACCGTGGTTACGAGGACCGGATCTACGGCAATCTCGGCGAGCACTACCTGGAAAAGCAGCGCTACCAGGATGCGGCCAAGGCACTCCGGACCTTCGAAGACATCTATCCCAACCATCCGCAGTCGCCGCGTTTCGGCATGCGGGTGGTGGACGTGTTCACCCAGGGCGGGTTCCCGCTGCTGGTGCTGGAGTCCAAGAAGGAGTTCGCCGGACGCTACGGTGTGCAGTCCGGATACTGGGCCCACAACGATCGCGCGGCGTCCGGCGAGGTCCTCAGCTTCCTCAAGACCAACCTGCGTGACCTGGCCAACCACTATCACGCGCAGTACCAGGATCCCGAGCTGGCCGATGAGAGGCAGGCCCACTACGGCGAGGCGCGGCGCTGGTACGGTGAGTTCCTCGGCTCCTTCCCCAGCGAGGAAGAGTCGCCGACCATCAACTACCGCCTGGCCGACCTGCTGCTGGAGAACAGCGACTTTGGGGATGCGGCCCGTGAGTACGAGCGCACGGCCTACGACTATCCCGCGCACGACAAGTCCTCGGCTGCAGGCTACGCTGCGGTCTATGCCCACCGGCAGGACCTGAAGTCGGTAACGGGCGAGGCCAGCGAGACCATCCGTCGCGCCACCGTCGAAAGTTCACTCCGCTTCGCCGACGCCTTCCCGCAGCACGAGCATGCCGCCCAAGTATTGGGCGCTGCTGCCGATGACCTGTACGGCATGGGCGAGCGAGGCCGCGCGCGCGACGTGGCTCAGCGGGTGGTCGACTCTTACGCAGCTGCCAATCCGGGCATTCGTCGCTCGGCCTGGGCGGTGGTCGCCCATTCCTCGGTCGAGTTGAATGACTTTGCCAGGGCCGAGGGCGCCTACGCCGAGACCCTGGCGCTGACCGGCACGGAGGATGCAGGCAGGGCTGACCTGGTCGAGAATTACGCGGCCTCCATCTACAAGCAGGGTGAACTGGCCAGCGAGGCAGCTGACTACCGTGCTGCCGCCAATCACTTCCTCAGGATTCGCGAGGTGGCACCCGCTTCCACCATCCGCGTGGCCGCCGATTACGATGCCGGTGCGGCGCTCGTGAAGCTGGAAGACTGGTCCGCCGCAGCGGTGGTCTTCGACGAATTTCGCCAGGCCCACCCGGAACACGAACTGGCCCGGGAAGCCACCAAGCAGGTGGCCTACAGCCACCGCGCCAACGGCGACCTGGGTACCGCCGCCGCTGAGTACGGCAGGGTCGCGGCGGAGTCGACCGATCCGGCAGTCCGTGCGGAGGCGCTCCTGGTGGCCGGTGACCTGTACGAACAGGCCGGTCAGGCGCTGGCAGCGCTGGCGGTTTACCGTGAATATGTCGGTGAGTTTGCCAGCCCGGTCGAAACCGCCGTGGAGACACGCGGCAAGATGGCAGCGATCCACCAGGCGGCGGGCGACAGCGCCAGCTACTACAGTGAACTCGAGTCCATCGTGGCGGCGGACGCTGCGGCGGGTGATGCGCGCACGGCGCGCACCCGTACGCTGGCCGGCCGTTCGGCACTGGTCCTGTCTGAAAAGCTCTACGGTGAGTTTGCAGCCGTCCGCCTGATGCAGCCCTTCGAGGCCAGCCTGGAGCGTAAGCAGGCGCTGATGGATGCCTTGATCGGTCGCCTGAGTGCGCTGGTCGATTACGAGCTGGCCGAGGTGACCGCGGCCGCCACCTTCTACCTGGCTGAAACCTACCTCCGCTTCAGCGAGGCACTCATGGCCTCCGAGCGTCCCGGCGACCTGTCAGCTGCCGAGCTGGCCGACTACGAGCTGGTCCTCGAGGAGGAAGCCTTCCCGTTCGAGGAGCGGGCGATTGCGATGCACGAGCAGAACCTCGCCCTCCTGCATGACGGCGTCTACAACAGCTGGACGACGCAGAGCCTCGGCCAGCTGGCCGGGTTGGTCCCGGGCCGCTACGCCCGCGGCGAGATGAGCGCCGGCGTGCTGAGCTCAATCGAGGCCTATGCCTACCAGACGCCCGCAGCCGCCGAGGCGGCCCGCCTTGCTGCGCTGAACGAGCTGCTGGCGAAGGGCGAGGGGAGCGAAGCACCATGAGCGCACACCTGACAGTCCGCCGCCCGGCGCTGAAGCTCGTTGCAGGCCTTGGCCTGTTGACGATGCTGCTGGCCGCCGAGGCGGCTCCGACCCGCACGCCCGAGGCCGCCGCCCGCGGATCGGTGCGTACGGAACTGCAGCAGCAGCCCGGGGGTTTTACCCTGACCCAGAAGATCAAGGTAAGCGCCAACACCGCAGCCCGGCATGCCGAAGCGGCCCGCTTGCTCGAGGCCGGTCGCCATGACGCGGCGGTGGCCATGTTCGACCAGGTGGCCGAGCAGAACCCGGAGGCCGTGGCGGCCTACATCAACCTCGGCATGGCCCATGCGGCCGGCGGCAGGCTGGAGCAGGCTGAAGAAAACCTGCGCACCGCGCTGGCACTCAACCCGCGCCATCCGGTCGCGCTGAACGAGCTGGGCCTGGTGCAGCGGCGCAAGGGTGAATTCGCCGGTGCCAGGCAGAGCTACGAGGCCGCTCTCGCCGCCTTCCCCGACTTTCATTACGCCCACCGCAACCTGGGGGTCCTCTGCGACCTCTACCTGGGTGAGGTGACATGCGCGCTCAAGCATTACGAGGCTTATGCCCGGGCCGTTCCGGGCGACGAGGAGGTCAGCAGATGGATCGCCGACTTGCAGGGCAGGCAGTTCGCCGGGGGCCAGCCATGATCACGCGTCTCGCCGTGCTGGCGCTGCTGGCTACGCCGGTGGCCATGGCCAACGAGGCCGAGGGCGGGACCAAAAGGATCTCGGGCATGTCGATCCTGGGCAACCAGGAGGCACCCAAGGCCCTGGTCATCATCCCCTGGAAGAGTTCCGAGCCGGGGGACGCACTGGCGGTCGAGTCGATGCTCGACGATTCCCGCCGTCCGGTGGATCGCGACGTGTTCATGCGTGAACTGGGTTACTACCAGATCAGCCAAGAGTAATTTTTTTAGAAGTACTGGTACAGAAGGAGAGAAGAGATGGATGCCTTTTATTCGATTGTGAGTTTCTTCGTGACGGGCGGGGCCTTCATGTACCCCATCCTGATCGTCTTTGCGGTGGGTGCCGCGATCGCCATCGAGCGTTACATGACCCTCGACAAGGTCCGGCGCAAGAACTCGGCGACCTGGGACAAGCTGCAGCCCACCCTCTCGGAGGGCAAGTTCGACGAGGCCCGGGAAATCGCCAACAACGACGACTCGACCGTTTCTCGCCTGCTCAGCATGGGCCTGGCCCGTCAGGGTGCAGTGCGGCGTCGCGAGGACATCGAGATCGCCATGGAAGAGAGCATGATGGAAATCATCCCGCAGCTCGAGAAGCGGACCTCCTACATCGCGCTGCTGGCCTCCATTGCCACGCTGCTGGGGCTGCTCGGCACCATCGTCGGCCTGATCCAGGCCTTCACCGCGGTGGCCAATGCCAACCCGGCTGAGAAGGCAGACCTGTTGTCGGCGAGCATCTCGGTGGCGATGAACACGACGGCCTTCGGCCTGATTGCCGCCATCCCGCTGCTGGTCCTGCACTCGTTCCTGACGGCCAAGACCGGCGAGATCGTCGATGGCCTCGAGATGGCCTCCGTGAAGGCGCTCAACGTCATCACGGCCACGGCCAAGCGTCAGCTGGCGGTGTAACGAACATGGCAAGGAGGGTACATCACTACAAGCGCAGCAGTCGGCAGGAGACGCCGGAGCTGGACATGACGACCTTCATGAACC
>JAURMS010000034.1 GCA_030830595.1 Gammaproteobacteria bacterium
CCCATCAGGGCTGCCTCGATCGGCAGGGTGCCGGACCCGCACATCGGGTCCACGAAGGCGCCGCCTGCGCTGGCGATGGCAGGCCAACCAGACCGCAGCAGCATCGCCGCTGCGAGGTTCTCCCTGAGCGGCGCCGCCACGCCCTGCAGGCGATAGCCACGACGGTGCAGGCCATCGCCGGCGAAATCGATGGCGAGCGTGGCCTCGCCGCGCTGCACATGGATGGAGAGCCTGAGGTCCGGGCTACGGGTGTCGATATCCGGGCGCCGGCCATCCCGCTCGCGGAACCAGTCGACCACCGCGTCCTTGACCCTGAGCGCTGCGTAATGGGTGTGCGCGAGTGCCTCCCCCTGACCCGTGGCCTCGACGGCAAAGCTCTGCGAGACATCGAGGTGGCTCGCCCAGTCGACCCCGAGGGCCCCGCGGTACAGGTCATCGGCGCTGCCAGCCCTGAAGTGCGCGATGGGCCACAGGACGCGCAGCCCGACCCGTGACCACAGGCAGGCACGGTAGGCCGCTTCCACGCCGCCCTCGCAGTACACGCCGGCGCGGCCCTCGCGCTGCACGGGAACCCCGCACTCCCGCAACTCACCCGCACAGAGGTCGGCGGTTCCAGCCGCCGCGGTGACGAAGAAGGACTCGCTCATGACCCCGCCTTGCCCAGCTCGATGAGACGGGCAGGACCGAGCCCGCCCTCCAGGATCCGGCACAGCAGGCGATAGCAGTCGAGGTCGAAGTCGGTATCGCCGGCGCCGGGCAGCTCGGCCAGCGAAGTGGTATCGGCCACGGTCCCGAGGTAGCGCCACTGGTCGAATACGTGCAGTTCCTCGCAGCCCTTCCAGTCCCGCTCCACCACCCCGATCGCACCGGCGAACGGCCAGCCCTTCAGCTTGTGGCGAGCCAGTGCCATGCGCACCCGCGCGGTATGCAGCGCCAGCGGCTCGCGGCCACAGCATCCGCCGCGGCAGCGCCCGACCTGGGCGCCGAAGCAGGAGCCCGCGCCGGCCTCCAGGCCCAGCAGTCGGGGGCAGAGCTCATGGGCCCGCAACAATTCATCGAGCGCCCGCTGGGCGTCCCGCCGGCTGCGGAACAGGCCATGGCAATCGGACTCCAGGCCGGCCGCATCCGCGAGGGTGACGACCTTCACCACCACCCCGTCGCCTTGCGACTGCAGGCGGAGGGTCCAACACTCCTCGCTGGCCCGCAGGCGCCGGTTGTGCAGCGGCGCCAGTGCCTTGACCTGCCTTGCCTCGGAGAGCAGCGCACCGATTTCCCCGGCCGACTCCTGCCATTCCACCCGGTGCACCTGACGGCTGAGCTTCAGCTCCTTGGCCGAGCGATGCTCGTCGGCAAAGTGCGCCAGCACGCGGCTGCGCAGGGTTTTGCTCTTGCCGACGTAGAGCAGCGCGCCATCCTCGCCGTAGAAGCGGTAGGTGCCCGGCCCCTCCGGCAGTTCATCGGCCAGTCCCGGATCGAGCTGCGGCGGCAGGCCAGGCCCGCGGACCAGCTCCTCGACCAGGCGATCCAGGCTGTCCGCCGCCTCGCGCCGGCGCAGGCAGGCGAGGAAGTCGGCCACGACCTGGGCATCACCCAGCGCGCGATGGCGGGCACTGCAGTCGAGGCCATGGCGGGCCATCACTGCATCGAGGCCGTGACCACGCTGGCCCGCATCGACCCGTCGCGACAGCTTCACCGTGCACAACACCCGCTCGGACAGGCGGCGGTCGATGCGACGAAACTCGGTGCGCAGGAAGCCATAGTCGAAGCGGGCGTTGTGGGCGACGAACAGGCGTCCCTGCAGCCTCGAGAGGACCTCGTCGGCCACCGCGGCGAAATCGGGCGCCGACTCCAGCATGGCGGTGGTGATACCGGTGAAGACCTCGATGTTGCGCGGCACGCGACAGCCGGGGTTCACCAGCGTGCTGTAACGCTCCACCACCTCGCCGCGCTCCACGAGGACGATGCCGACCTCGATGATCCGGTGCGTCAGCGAATTGCCACCCGTGGTCTCGAGGTCCACGCAGGCCAGCGGTCCGTCGAGCAGTGGCGTCATCCGTCGTCGGTCAGGTCCAGCGACAACAGGGCTCCGTAAAGGTCGGGGCGTCGGTCGCGGAACATGCCCCAGTTGCGGCGCTGCAGCCGCACGGCCTCGAGGTCGAAAGCAGCCAGCAGCAGGGCCTCCTCTGCCACACCGGCCTCCTCCACCAGTTCACCGGTGGGCCCGGCAATGAACGAGTGGCCGTAGAAGTCGATGGTATTGGCGCGCCCCACCTCGCGACCGATGCGATTGGAGGCCACCAGCGGCATCAGGTTGGCCGCTGCATGCCCCTGCATGGTCCGCTGCCAGTGCGGCCGGGAATCGAGGGTCGGATCCTGCGGCTCACTGCCGATGGCAGTGGGATAACAAAGGATTTCCGCGCCCATCAGCGCCATGGACCGCGCGCACTCCGGAAACCACTGGTCCCAGCAGATGCCGACCCCGATCCGCCCATAACGCGTGCTCCACACCCGGAAGCCGGTATCGCCCGGGGCGAAATAGAACTTCTCGTGGTAACCCGGGCTCTCGGGAATGTGGGCCTTGCGATAGGTCCCCAGACAGCGGCCGTCGGCGTCGATCATCGCCACCGTGTTGAAGCAGGCGTTGCCGGCACGCTCGAAAAAGGACACCGGCAGCACCACGCCGAGTTCCGCCGCCACCGCCGACAGGCGAGTCACCGCCGGGTTCTCCTCCAGCGAGGTAGCCAGCTCCAGATAGGCGTAATCATGGTCCTTGCAGAAATAGGGCGTCTCGAACAACTCCTGCAGCAGGATCACCTGCCCGCCCTCCGCCGCGGCCCGCCGGACCATGGCCTCGGCCCGGGCCAGGTTGTCCTCGCGTCGCTCACTGCAGGCCATCTGCGTGGCCGCCACCGTGACCTTCATCGCAGGTCCATCCAGGTGGTCTTGAGCTCGGTGTACTTGTCGAGCGCGTGCAGCGACTTGTCACGACCGTTGCCGGACTGCTTGACTCCGCCGAAAGGCACGGTGATGTCATCGGCGTCGTAGCAGTTGACGTAGACGGTGCCGGCGCGAATGCGCCGCGACATGCGATGCGCGGTAGCGAGGTCACGGGTCCAGACCGCGGCAGCCAGCCCGTACATCACGCCGTTGGCGATGGCGAGCGCCTCGGCCTCGTCCCGGAAGCTGAGCACCGACAGCACGGGGCCGAAAATTTCTTCCTGAGCGACGCGCATGGCCGGCCCCACGCCGTCGAACACCGTGGGCTCGACGAAGTATCCGCCGCTCTCGCGGCGAACCTGGTCGCCACCGAGGCAGAGCCGTGCACCCTCCTCGCGGGCGGAGTCGATGTAGCCGGTCACCGTGCGCAACTGCTGGTCGTCGACCAGCGCGCCGAGGCGCGTGGCGGGGTCGAGCGGATCGCCGGGCCGATAGGCCGCACCGAGCGCGCAGATCTTTTCCAGCAGCGCCTCACGCACCGACTCGTGCACCACCAGGCGGGAGGCGGCCGAGCACATCTCGCCCTGGTTAAAGAAGATGCCGGCCGCGGCGGCTTCCGCCACGCGGTCGAGATCGGGCGCGTCGGCGAACACGATGTTGGGCGACTTGCCGCCACATTCGGGCCAGACGCGCTTCATGTTCGAGCGGCCCGAGTACTCGAGCATGCGCTTGCCGATCCGGGTGGAACCGGTGAAGGCCACGCAGTCCACGTCCGGGTGCAGCGCCAGGGCCTCGCCGGCCGTATGCCCGAAGCCGGGCAGCACATTCAGGACGCCGGGCGGCAGGCCGGCATCCAGCGCCAGGGCCGCCACGCGAATCGCCGTCAGGGGTGACTTCTCGGAGGGCTTGAGCACCACCGAGTTGCCGGTGGCCAGGGCAGGCCCCAGCTTCCAGCAGGCCATCAGCAGCGGGAAGTTCCACGGCACGATGGCCCCGACCACCCCTACCGGCTCGCGGGTCACCAAGGCGAGGGTGTGATCCGGCACCGGCGCAACCTCGTCATAGACCTTGTCGCAGGCCTCCGCGTACCACTGGATGCAGCGCGCAGCGCCGGGGATGTCCACCTGCAGGGAATCGGCGATCGGCTTGCCGACGTCGAGCGTCTCGAGAAGCGCCAGCTCCTCGCGGTGCTCCATCAGCAGCTCGGCGAAGTTGAGCAGTACGCGCTTGCGGGCGGCGGGTGCCATCCGCGACCAGGCGCCGGACTCGAAAGCCCGCCGGGCCGAGGCGACGGCCAGATCGACGTCAGGCGCCGCGCAGGACGCAATCTCGGCGAGCACCCCGCCGGTGGCGGGATTGATGCAGGGGAAGGTCTCGGCAGACACCGCCGGGTGGTAGCGGCCTTCGATGAAGGCCTGGGTGACGGGTCGCAGCGCCGCGGCCCGCTCGTTCCAGGCCGCCAGGGTCAGGGTAGTTTCCATGGCGCCTAGGATACTTCACGGGCGCCCGGTTAAGATCTACTCATGAATACGCCCGCAGCGGCCAGCCTCGACCGCCAAGACCTCGAGGCCTTCTGGATGCCCTTCACTGCCAACCGCCAGTTCAAGGCCGCCCCGCGGCTGCTCGCCCGCGCCGAGGGCATGCACTACTGGACTGCCGAGGGCCGGAAGGTCCTGGACGGAGTCGCCGGTCTCTGGTGCGTCAACGCCGGACATGGCCGCCGGGACATCAGCGAGGCGGTCAGCCGGCAGATCGCCACCATGGATTACGCCCCACCCTTCCAGATGGGTCACCCGGATGCCTTCAGGCTCGCCAGCCGGGTAGCGAATCTCGCACCCGAAGGCCTCGACCACGTGTTCTTCACCAACTCGGGCTCGGAGTCGGTGGACACGGCGCTCAAGATTGCCCTCGCCTGGCACCGGGTCCGCGGCCAGGGCACCCGCACGCGGCTGATTGGCCGGGAACGGGGCTACCACGGGGTGGGCTTCGGCGGCATCTCGGTAGGCGGCATGGTCAACAACCGCAAGTTCTTCGGCGCCATGCTGCCCTCGGTGGATCACCTGCCGGCCACTCACTCGCTGCAGCACAACGCGTTCTCGCGCGGCTTGCCGGCCTGGGGCGCACACCTTGCCGACGAACTGGAGCGACTGGTGGCGCTGCACGATGCCTCCAACATCGCCGCGGTGATCGTGGAGCCGATTGCCGGGTCGACCGGCGTGCTCATTCCTCCGGTGGGTTACCTGCAGAAGCTTCGCGAACTCTGCACCCGCCACGGCATCCTCCTGATCTTCGACGAGGTCATCACCGGTTTCGGGCGCACCGGCTCCCCCTTCGCGGCGCAGGAATTCGGCGTGGTGCCAGACATGATTACCTGCGCCAAGGGCCTCACCAACGGCTCCATTCCGATGGGCGCGGTCATCGTCCGCAAGGAAATCTACGAGGGCTTCATGACCGGGCCGGAGCAGGCCATCGAGCTGTTCCACGGTTACACCTATTCGGCGCACCCGGTGGCCTGCGCGGCGGGGCTCGCCACGCTCGAGGTCTACGAGCGCGAGGGCCTGCTGCAGCGGGCGCGCGAGATGGCGCCCTATTGGGAGGAGGCCGTCCACTCGCTGCGTGACGCGCCGGGGGTGATCGACCTGCGCAATTACGGACTGATCGGCGCCATCGAACTCGATCCGCTGCCGGGCAAGCCCACGGCCCGGGCCTTCCAGGCCTTCCTCGACTGCTTCGAGCGCGGGGTGATGGTGCGCACCACCGGCGACACCATCGCCCTGTCGCCGCCGCTGATCATCGAGCGCAGCCATGTCGACGAGCTGTTCGGCACGCTCGGCGACGTGCTGCGCGGCCGCTGAGGAAACGCACCGGCACAAAAAAGGGCCGCCACCTGGTGGTGACGGCCCTGTTGCTCGCAGGTGCGGGAGTTACTCGCCCCAGGGCAGGGTGGTGCTCACCGACAGGATGACGCGGCCGCTGCTGTCCAGCACGTTGCCCTCGGCACCGTCCAGCGACTTCCAGTCGCTGCCGTCCGCCCACTTCAACTCGACGTCGAAGTTGCCGAGCGTCTTGGACAGGGCAATCGAGTAGTCCATGTAGGCCTCGAAGCCCGGCAGGTCGAAGGCCTTGCCGTCGCTGTAGCCAACGTGGAAGCCCAGCCCGAAGTCGCCAGGCAACTCGAGGCTGGCGTTGCCCTCGACGTAGTAGGCGGACTCATCCAGGTTGAAGAAGTCCCAGGAGTACCAGACCTTGGCATCGAACATGCCGTAGGCGACGCCGGCATACACCTCGGGGTAGTCGAGAGCCGTGGCGCCCGGGTAGGCGTACCACAGTGCACCGACGTCGTAGGTCAGGCCCTCTTCATCGCCGCCGGCATAGCCAACGTAATAATCCACCTCGGCCTGCTCGCCGCAGCAGCTGCCAAAATCGACGTTGCTGGCCCAGATACCGGCATAGAGGCCGTTGTCCCAGGCATAGTCGAGGCTGACCTGCAGCGCGGGGTCGTTGGTCGTCTGGGTGACGCCGCGGAAGTCGTAATCCGTGGTCGCCGTGATGGTGGACGAGAATTCGCCCGCCTGCGCCACACCCGCCACGGCCAGTGCCGCGGACGCTACCAGCCATCTCACTTGCTTCATGTCAGCTCCTCGTTCGGTCAGGGTCGATTCCAGTTTATGTTGCAATTTCGCAACACTTTACGAGTGTTGCACCCGCCCACTATATATGCAGCCGTTGTGCCATCGTGTGAACGAGTTTGAGATCCTTAAAATTCAATATGTTGCGTATTCACCAAACCCAGCCGGCGCACCTTGCGCTGGCAAAACGAGTACTCCGCCGCACCATTGCCGTGCGTTAACAGGCCCTCAGGCGGGCTCGTAAATCGCGTAGCGTTTGCGTGCCGACTCCACTGTCTGCCAGGTACCACGAAATCCGGCCGGGATGACCCAGGCGTCGCCTGCGACAAATTTCCACGCGCGTCCATCCTCGGCGGTCAGCACCACGATCCCCTCCAGCAGGTGGCAGAACTCGTGCTCGCTGTACTGCACCCGCCAGGTGCCGGGGGTGCTGGCCCAGTCGCCGGTGAAAAACCGTCCTGCCGGATCCTGGTAGCGGTTGGCTACCCGGGCTGCGGGCTGACCGGCCACCAACCGCGCCGGATCGGGTCCGGCTGCCTCCCACTCGGCGGGCTCACTGAAGCTGACCAGTGCAGGGACCGGCTCTGGCATGGGTAACTCCTTATTGTCCCGATGCGGACTGGGGGTAGTATCGGACCATCCAGTGCACGGAGGAAAGCGCCATGGAAGTCAGAGCACTCTGCCGGCGTCAACCGGTGACGATCGATCCGCGTGCGGACCTCGTCGACGCAGCGAGGCTGATGCGTGAACATCACGTCGGCATCCTGGTGGTCAGTGACGGCTCCGACCCGCTGGGGGTGATCACGGACCGCGACATCGTGCTCGAGTCGGTCGCTGCCGATCTCTCGCCCCATGAGATCAGGGTCGGGGATGCCATGACCCTCGAGCCGGTGACGCTGGCGGCCGACTCGCCGGTGGACGTGGCCATCGAGAGCCTGCGGCTTGCCGGCGTCCGCCGCGCGCCGGTGTTGGACGCGGACGGCACGCTGTGCGGAGTGGTCTCGATGGACGACATCCTCGAACACCTGGCCGGTCAACTCGGGGCGCTGGCTGGCTCGGTTCGCCACGAGCAGGCCATCGAGCGGCTGGTCAGGCCCTGAGCGAGGTCGAGGGATCGACGGTCTTCCGCCTGGCCGGCGTCGCGCGGCGCTACCGGGTCGGTACGACCACCATCGACGCCCTGCGGGGCGTCGACCTCGAGCTGCCCGCGGGCGAGCTGGTGGTGCTGCTGGGGGCCTCGGGCAGCGGCAAGTCCACGCTGCTCAACATCATGGGGGGGCTCGATCGGCCCACCGAGGGCGAGGTGTGGTTTCGCGAACTGGCCCTGCATTCAGCGACCGACGATGCCCTGACCCGCTACCGCCGCGAGCATGTCGGCTTCGTCTTCCAGTTCTACAACCTGGTCCCGGGCCTGACAGCCGAGGAAAACGTCGAGCTGGTGACCGCCCTGTCGCCTGGCTCGATGGCCCCGGCAGAAGCCCTGGAGCGCGTGGGGCTGGGGGGACGCCGCGAGCATTTTCCGGCCCAGCTTTCCGGCGGCGAGCAGCAGCGCGTGGCCATCGCTCGCGCCATCGCCAGACGTCCGGCCGTACTCCTGTGCGATGAGCCTACCGGCGCCCTCGATTGCGCCACCGGCATCGTGGTGCTGGAGGCGCTCGCCGAGGCCAACCGCGAACTCGGCACCACCACCCTCGTCATCACCCACAATGCCGTCATCGCCCGCATGGCCGACCGGGTGATTCGGCTCTCCAACGGGGCCATCGCCGGCGTGGAGCAAAACGCCAGTCGGCAGCCGGCTGCCAGCCTGCAGTGGTAGGCCGTGAGCCCGCTTGGCAAGAAACTGCTGCGCGACCTTGCCCGCCACCGGGCCCAGGCTATCGCCATCGCGCTCGTGGTGGCGATCGGCACCTCCATCCAGGTGGCCAGCAGCGGGCTGCTGGCCTCGCTGAGCGGGGCACGTGACGGTTTCTACCAGGAGCAGCGCTTTGCCGAGGTCTTTGCCTCACTGGTGCGCGCGCCCGAGCGCCTCGCGGGACAGCTCGCGCGGATCGAGGGCGTGAAGGACGTCCAGACGCGGGTGAGGCTGGGTGGACTGCTGGACGACCCTCGACTCGGCGAGCCGGGCAGCGTCATGCTGGTGTCGTGGCCGGCAACTGGCCTCAATGGCGTCACCCTCTCTGCCGGGCGGGCACCACGGCCTGGTCACAACGAACTGGTGATCGGCAGCGCCTTCGCCGCCGCCCACGGCCTGCAGCCTGGCCACCCGCTACGCCTGATCGCACGAGGCCATCGCCTGGAGGCTCGGATCGTGGGCATCGGCGATTCGCCCGAGTTCGTCTACGCGATCGGCCCCGGCGAGCTGCTGCCCGATTACCGGCGCCACGCTCTGGGATGGATGGAGCATACGGAGCTGGCCGCGCTGGCGGGACTGACCGGCGCCTTCAACGACGTCAGCCTGTCGCTGCATCCGGCCGGCGATGCCGCGGCGCTGGAGGCGACGGTCATCGATGAGCTCGACCGCCTGCTGGCGCCCTACGGAGGCGCCGGCGCCTATGGCCGCGACGAGCAGCTCTCGCACCGGTTCATCGAGAACGAATTTGATGAACTGAGGGTGCATGCCACGGTAGTGCCACTGATCTTCCTGGGCGCCGCAGCCTTCCTGCTGCACCTGGTGCTGACCCGGCGCGTGCGGCGCGAACGGGAGATCATCGGCATGCTGAAGGCCTTCGGCTTTGGCAACGGGGCCATCGCCCTGCACTATCTTTCTCTGGGTCTCGCCATCTACGCGGCGGGGGCCCTGGCCGGACTGGCCGGAGGCATCTGGCTGGGGCAGATGCTGTCCGGCCTGTATCTGGATTTTTTCCGCTTTCCGGAGTTCGGCTTCACGCTCGACCCGGCGCGCACCCTGCTCGGCCTTGCCATCGCCGGCGCCGCAGTGGCGACCGGCACCCTGGCCGGGCTGCTGGAAGCCATGCGTCTGCCGCCGGCAGAGGCGATGCGGCCACCCACCCCGCCCCTGTATCGCCACCGTCTGCGCTGGCCCTCAGCCTGGACGCGCCGCGTTGGGGTGCCGGAGCGCATGATCCTGCGCCATCTCGCCCGCGCGCCGCTGCGCTCGGCGCTATCGGTGCTGGGGCTGGCGATCGCTTGCGGCCTGGTGACCTTCTCGGGCTTCCAGCAGGACGCCATCCACTTCCTGACCACGTTCCACTTTGAGCGCCAGAACCGTGCCGACCTGACCGTGACCTTTGTGGAACCCCGCAGCGGCCGGGTGGCCCAGGAGCTGGCCCGCCAGCCCGGCGTGCTCGCGGTGCAGGGGCACCGCACCCTGCCCGTGAAGTTGGTGCACGGCCATGCCAGCTACCGCACGGCGCTCGAGGCGTGGCAGGCACAACCCGCGCTGAGGCGCCTGCTGGACCAGGCAGGGCAGGAAGTGAGCCTTCCCGCAGGTGGCCTGCTGCTTTCGCGTGAGCTCGGCAAGATGCTGGGCGTTCTGGTCGGCGACAGGCTCCGCGTGGAGGTGCTGGAGGGCGACCGTCGCAGCCTCGATATGAGGGTCGCGGCGCTGCTGGAGGACTATGTCGGTGTGGGCGCCTACCTGCCGCTCGACTTCCTGCACCGGCAACTGGACGAACAGGATGCATTAAGTGGCGCGTGGCTCGCAGTGGAACCTGGCCGCAGCACACCGCTGGTCGAAAGCCTGTCACGCTTGCCGGGGGTGGCCGCGGTGACGGTCAACGCACGGCGCAGCGAGGCCTTCAACGAGACCTTCGGACGCTCACTCATGATCGTGGCCGCAGTCTTCCTGGCCGTGGCCGGCACGCTGGCCTTCGCGATGATCTTCAATGCCGCCCGCACCCTGTTCGACGAGCGGCGCAGGGAACTGGCCACCCTGCGGGTGATCGGGCTCACGCGGGCCGAGACCGGCTACCTGCTGGCCGCGGAACTGTTGCTGCTGGCCCTGCTGGCCCTGCCCGTCGGGCTGGTCCTGGGTTACCTGCTTGCGGACCTGTTGGCCACCGCCATGCGCTCGGAGCTGTTCCGGCTGCCGGTGATCCTCGAGCGCGAGAGTTATGCCCGCGGCGCGATCTTGCTGCTTGCCGCGACGGCCGTGTCCGTGGGATGGTCACTGCGCGACTTGTGGAAACTGGATGTGAAGGAGGCCCTCTCGGCGAGGGACTGAGCCCATGCTGAAGACACGCATCGTGAGCTGGGGACTGGCCGGCCTGGCGCTGGCCGCGATCATCCTGTGGGCACTGCGGGACCCGGCGGTCGAGGTGGAGGTGGGCATCGTCAGCACCGGGCCCTTGCTGGTCACCCTGGACCAGGAAGGGCGCACCCACGTCGAGGACCGTTACCTGGTGTCGGCGCCGGTGGCGGGCCTTGCCCGCCGCATCGAGTTGCGCCCCGGCGCCAACCTGGCCCCCGGCCAGTCCATCGCGGTGCTGGAGCCCTTGGCGGCCTCGGCTCTCGACCCGCGCTCACTGGCGGAGGCTCGGGCTGAATTGGCGCGTGCGGAGGCTGAAGTCCGTTCTGCCAAGGCCGACAGCGAAGCGGCCGCTGCCGCCAGCACGCGGGCACGCCAGCGGGACGAGCGCCTCGCTCAGGCCCTGCAATCGGGCGCGGTCAGCCGAGACGAGGCCGACGCGGCCGCGCTCGACCGCCGGGCGGCCGACGCATCGGCCCGCGCTGCGGCCTACCGGGTGGAACTGGCCGAGGCCGGGCGCCGGGCGGCCCGCGCGCGCGTCGAGGTGGCAGGCGGCACGCGCAGCAGCCAGGAGGCCATCATCCTGAGTTCCCCGATCGAGGCCTGCGTGCTCAAGGTCGAGCACGAAAGCGAGGGCGTGGTGCAGGCCGGCACGCCCCTGCTGGAGTTGGGCTGTCGGGAATCCATGGAAGTGCATGCCGACGTGCTGTCGGCCGATGCCGTGAACCTCACCCCGGGCCAGGCGGCGACCATTGAAGACTGGGGCGGCGAGGGCAGCTTGTCGGCACGCGTCCTGCTGATCGAGCCGCAGGCCTTCACCGAGGTCTCGGCGCTGGGTGTCGAGGAGCAGCGCGTGCGCGTGGTGCTGGAACTGCTCGATCCGCTCGAACGCTGGTCCAGCCTCGGCGACGGGTATCGGGTGATGGTGCATTTCCTCGTGTGGCAGGGCGAGGACGTGCTGCAGGTGCCCGCCTCAGCCCTGTTCGAGCATGACGGCCAGGCGCAGGTCTTCGCGGTGGAGGGCGATGGCATCCTGAGCCAGCGCGCAGTCACCATAGGGCAGCGCAACCCCGAGGCCGCACAGGTTCTCGACGGGCTGACCGCGGGCGAGGCCGTGGTCCTGCATCCCCGCCGCGAGCTTGCCCCAGGGCAGCGGGTGCGGCGCAGGACTGGAGGCTAAAGCGGCGGCAACACCACCGGCCGCTTGCCACCCTGGCGCGGCACGGGCGTACGAAAGGACGTCGGCTTGATCACCAGGACGTCGCAGGCGAGCTGGTCGATGACCCGCTCGGCAGTATTACCGATGAAGAGCCGCTTGAGCCCGCTGCGCGAGACCGCGCCCATGACCACGAGGCCTGCCTCCATCTCGCCGGCGAGCACCGGCAGGTCGAGCGCGGGCAGGCCCGGCTGGAGATGCC
>JAURMS010000265.1 GCA_030830595.1 Gammaproteobacteria bacterium
GCTCGGGCAGCGGCTCGAACACGGGCAGGCCGTCGGATTCCGGCTCGTAACTGGCATCCGGTACGCTGGTCTCGAATTCCGCGAGCGCTTCCTCGGTGGAGGCCAGCGGCTCCGGCGGCAGGTCCGGTGTCGGGTTCAGGATGAAAATAATCAGCACCACCCCGGCGGCAATGCCCAGCGCCAGCCCAGCGGGCACCAGCCAGTTGCGGGGTTGGGGATAGACGACCTCGGGCTCGGGCGGGACGTACTGGAACTTACCCGTCTCATCCGGCCAGTGATCGGGATCGACCCCCGCCTCTTCCGGCTTCAGCGCCAGGATTTCGACCGTATCGTCTTCATCGGCCGGCTCGGCCGCCGGCGATTCCCAGGTAGGCTCCTGAGCGGCCGCCGGCGCCAGGTCCTCGGCGTCGTTGTATTGCGTGCCCTGCACCGTGCCACCCAGCGTCTGGTCGTAGGCCGAGCGCTTCAGCGGGTCGCTGAGTTCCTCGAAGGCGACGCTGGCCCGATCCAGCATCCAGCCGTTGGCCACCGCATCGCCGGCCTGCAGGCCCTGGGCCAGCCAGCGATAGTGGGTGCGGATGAGCGCCATGCTGGCATCCGGTTCCACCCCCAGCACCCGATAGTGGCTGGCATGCGGCGGCATCATCACTTCCTGGATGAAGGCATTGGCGGCCTCCACCAGGCGATCCGGCGGCATGCGCAGCTCGTTGCTCCACTGCTGCAGGGTGTCGGGCGAGCGGGCGGCGATGCGCAGCACCTCGAGCACGTGCGGGGGCATCGGCGCCACGGCGTGGTTACGACCCGCCATCGGCAGGGCGAGCACCCGCATGGCCACCCGCACCGCGTGCATGGATTCCATAGGGATCAGGTTCCTCTGTGGGTCAGGCTCTTGCGGCTCTTATCTGAATCGTTGCCGTAACTATAGTAATAGTAATTCGAGTAGCCGTAACCATACCCGTAGCCATAGCCGTAACCATAGCCCGCGGCCTTGGCATCGTATTTCACCATCAGGGTGC
The DNA here is from genome assembly GCA_030830595.1 of Gammaproteobacteria bacterium. Lineage (GTDB taxonomy): Bacteria > Pseudomonadota > Gammaproteobacteria > Steroidobacterales > Steroidobacteraceae > SG8-30. Next base: position 1,017 of record JAURMS010000265.1, read on the forward strand.
CAATCACTCGGGCGCGGACCGCGAACAGGCGTTTCACCGCACCGCGCACGGCCCCTACCCGGGCCCGGCCGGCCTCGATGGCGAGCAAAGTGCCGTCGGCAGAGGCGGCGATGATGGGCACGTCCGCCAGGCCCAGGAGCGGCGGCGCGTCGATGATGATCTGATCATACGTATGCCCCGCCACCGTCAGGAGCGAGGAGAAGCGGGCCGCGGAGAGCAGCTCGGCCGGGTTCGGCGGCGTATCGCCGGCCGTGATCACCGTAAGGTTTTCGAATTCGGTGGGCTGGAACAGACTGGGACCGTCCGCCTGTCCGGAGAGGTAGTCCGAGAGGCCCACTTCGTTGGGCAGGCCCAGCTTCTTATGCACCGAGGGTTTGCGCATGTCGGCATCAATCAGGAGCACCTTCATGCCCAGCTGCGCAAACTTACGCGCCAGCATCAGCGAGGTCGTGGACTTGCCCTCGCCGGCCATGGAGCTGGTGACCAGGAGCGTCTTGGGCGGGCCCTCCTCGCTTGAGTACTGCAGGCCAGTTCGCAGCGAGCGATAGGCCTCCGAGAAGCTGCTCTTGGAATCTTCCGCCACCGACTGCAGGACCTCGTCGTCCACCTTCGGCACCACGCCCAGGACCGGCAGGCGCAGCAGGCGCTCGATGTCCTCGGGGCTCTTGAGGGTATCGTCGAGGCGCTCGATCAGAAACGCCAGGCCTACGCCGGCAAGGAGGCCCAGCATCAGGCCAATGAGCGCGCTTCTCGGCACGTTGGGCTTGAAGCGCACGCCGTTTCGGGCCGCATCCACCACCGCCAGGTTACCGGCCTTCAGGTCGCCGGCGATGCCGATTTCCTTGTAGCGCTGCAGCAGCGCCTCGTAGAGCTGCTTGTTGGTGTCGGATTCGCGCTTCAGGATGTTGTACTGCACGCTGCGACCCTGCAGGTCGAGCAGGTTGGTCTGCAGCTGGTCCACCTGGGCCTTCAGCGCCCGCTCGGTGGCGAGTGAGGCCTCGTACTCCGCCTTGGTGGCCGCCACGTAGGTGCTGGCCTCCTCCTTGATGCGGGCTTCCACTTCCTTGATGCGCCGATCCAGCTGCACCAGCTCCGGATAATCGGGTTTGAAGGTAGAGCGCAGCGACTCGTATTCGGCCTTCAGTTCGGCCCGCCGCTCGCGCAGGGTGTCCATGACCGGGCTCTTGAGGCCCTCCAGCGATTCACCTTCGGCGGTTTGCGCCTGCCCCCAGCGGGCCTCGGCACGGATGCGGGTGGCGGTGGCCTCGCTCAGCACGCCGTTCAGCTGCTTGAGGTTCTCGGTGGCCAGGTTGGCGTTCTCGTTGATGTCCGCCAGTTCCTGGGCCTGGGCGAAGTCGATGACGGCCTTTTCACTTTCCTCGAGCGCGAGCTTCTGCTGCTGCAGGCGGTCTTCCAGGAACTCGCGGGCGAAGGAGGAATTCTCCTCGCGCCGGCTCATGTCGGCATCAAGATACGCGTTGGCGATGCCATTGGCGACCCGCGCGGCCACCTGCGGATCGGGGCTGACGAAGCCGATGGAGACCAGGTTGGAGCCACGCACCAGGCTCACCTCGCGGTTCAGCATGACGTTGCCGATGGCCCGGTTCTCGAGGTCCTCCAGAGACGGAGGCGCATCGCCCTCCTCGTCCTCGCCTCGCACCAGGGCGATGACCGCCGCCAGGCCGCTCTTCCTGGAAATGGACTCCATGAATGCGTCGTCGCCGACCAGGCCCATCTGGCGCACCGCCCGCTGGGCGATGCCGCGGCTTCTGATGAGCTCCATCTGGGTGCCGAGGTAATCATTGGAGCGCGAGCCGAGCGCCTCCACACCCTCCAGCGTAACGATACGCAGGCCTTCGTCGGTCACCTGCACCGTGGTGTTGGCCCGATACAGCGGGGTCTCGAGCAGCGTAGCGATGAGCGCCACCACGGTCACCAGCAAGGCGCAGCCGGCCACCAGCCAGCGGTGCTTGGTGAGCACCCGCCAGATCTCGCGCAGCGAGAGTTCGTCTTCCTCTTCCTCCGGCTGCTCGGGCGGCAGCGCCAGGCCCAGGTCGCGTGGGGCGTACTCGGCCACCTCGGTGCGACGGCGGGCGCGCGGACGGGCCACGGGCCGATCGGCGGGGCGCCGCGGCGGCTCTTCATCTTCCGGCGGCAGATTCGGTTCGATGGCCATGCTCAGAGAATGGCGAACAGGGCGAAGGCCGGCACGCTGGTCAGGAAATCACGCAGGCCAGAGCGCGCGCCGGAAAAGTCCACTACTACGATGTCATCGCCAATGACCTCGGGATCCACCATGCGCCCAGCGCGGATCTCGCGGATGTCGAAGGCGGCGGCATAGCGCTTGCCCTCCATCACCCGGTAAATGACGATCCCTTCGGGATTGGCGAGGTCTTCCAGGCCATTCGACATGGCAATGATCTGCAAAAGCGAAGTGCGCCCAGTGAGCGGATGTATGCCCGGCTCGCGCACCGCGCCTTCCACCGTGACGCGCTGGCTGAGGTATTCCTTCACGAACACCGTGACCTGCGGGTTCTCCATGTAGTTTTCGCTGAGCTTGGCAGCCACTGCTGCCTCGATCTCGGTCACCGTGAGGCCTGCCGCCTGGATCGGACCAATCAGTGGCAGCGTGAACTGGCCGCTGGCCGAGACGCGCACTGTGCGGGTGAGCGCCTCGGTGCCGTACACCTCGATATCGAGCACATCCAGGGGACCGACCCGGTAATCAATAGAACCCAATACAGGAGCGGCCGGCAGCATGCCCACCGGCGGGAC
>JAURMS010000266.1 GCA_030830595.1 Gammaproteobacteria bacterium
GAAGGCCTGTTCCTGTCCCGGTTGGCAGAACAGGACCATCAGGACCACCCACTTCACCTGCTCGATGTCGATGTCGTCTGACTCGAGCGCCAGCAGCCGGTCGATCACCACCTCGCGCTGCACCGGGGTGAGGATCCCGATGGACTCCAGGTGCATCAGGTAGCCCCGCACCGGGGTATCGAACCTGACCTGCTCGAAACTGCTGAACACCCTGTGCGGACGCGATCCGGACTCCGCCAGGGTTCGGTCGGGGTCCTCGGCGAGGCCGTCCAGCCAGGCCAGTGCGCGCTCCACCTCATGTTCCGGGTAGCCGGCGTGTTCGAGTTCCTCGCGCAGGCTGTCACGGCTCGGCTCCGAGCCCTCCTCGGTGCCGAGGTAGTTCTCGAACAGGTGAATCAGGATGTCGAGGACGCTTTCCTTCATCCGGCAGGTCTCGCAGGTAACCGGCAGTAGCAGCCGCCCTCACATGACTCGATCTCGCCACGGAGCTCGAGCCGCACCAGCATCGAGCAAATCTGCGCGACGTCCCACCCCGTCCGGCGGACCAGAACGTCGACATCGACCGGCTCGAAGCCGCAGGCATTCAACAGGATTTTCTCCTGCCTGTCCAACGGCTCGCCGGAAATGCCTTGTGCGATAGGCGCTTGCGTCTGCCGGGAGGGCAGGGCCGCGAACAGTCCCGGCTGCAGCCCGGCCAGCACCTCGGCTGCCGATTCCACCAGCAGGGCCCCGTCGCGGATCAGCCGGTGGCAGCCGCGGGCCAGGGGATTGTGGATGGACCCCGGTACCGCGAAGACCTCGCGCCCCTGTTCCCCCGCCAGTCGGGCAGTGATCAGCGAGCCTGAGCGCTGGCGGGCCTCGATCACCACTACGCCCAGGGCGAGGCCGCTGATGAGGCGGTTGCGGCGAGGAAAATGGTGCTGCAGGGGCGGTGTACCGGGGGGGAATTCGGAGATCAGGGCTCCCGCGGTGCTGATGGCCACGGCCAGGTCGGCATGGCGGGGTGGATAGGTGCGGTCGAGGCCGCTGGCGCACACTGCGATGGTCAGCCCACCTGCGGCGAGCGTGCCCTGGTGCGCTGCCGCGTCGATGCCGGTGGCCAGTCCGCTGACCACCGTCAGGCCGTGGCGGGCGAATTCCCGGGCAAAGGCCGCGGCCGTCTCGCGACCCGCTGCCGTGGGCCGTCGGCTGCCGACGATGGCGATGCACGGGCGCAGCAGGCAGCCGGGATCGCCCCGCAGGTAGAGACCTTCCGGCGGATCCTGCAGGGCGGCCAACTGGGGAGGAAAGGTCGGGTCGTGGCGGGGGAGGTAGTGCTCGGCGGCGGCAGGCAGCATACCGCCAGCACACCATGTGCCGAGGCGGTCTGGTCCGGGAGATTCGGCCCGTTATGCGCCGATAATCGCTCGATCAGGGATTGCGGACCGGGTCGCCGGCGGCGATGTCCCGCGAGGCGTCGAGCACCAGCGCGAAACTCATCCGGTCGAAGACCTGCACCACCATCAGCCGACCGGACTGCTCGTCCGGCAGCCTCACCCGACTGCTGACCGCATTGGCCATGTCGTCCCGCACCTCGATCCCCCGGTTCCAGGCCGACAGGACGTGTCCCGGCTCCAGCCCATGGCGGGCGCCGCGGTTGATAACCACTACGTCGAACTGGCCCATGGTCGTCTGTGGCGTGGCCGCGGTGACCACCACGCCCTCCACGGCCGATTCGGGGGCCCGGGGGATGAAATCAAGGGGCGGCGGAGCTGCTGGCTGCAGCAGGATGAGGCCGGGGCCCGTTTCCCGCACGGCTTCCAGGATGCGCAGGCTGGCCGGGTCACCCTGGCGGGTGACGCTGGCGGTGGCCGCGTAAACGCCGTGCCGGCCAAGCAGGTCGCCAGTCTCCGGGTCGATGATGTCCTGCCCTGGTTCGTATACCAGCCAGCTTGCGCCGGCCCGTGCCTGATCGGCGCGGCGGGCGTAGACCGTGTCGCCGGGACCCGATATCTCGCGTCCTTCGAGTCCGGCGACCAGATCGGGCGCCGCCTTGATCTGTTCCTCGGCGAGGACGGTCGGACGCGAAACGAAAGCCTCGATCAGCTGCCAGGGAATGGCGCGAATGGCCTCGCTGAGGGGCTCCTCGCGGATCCTTGGAGAGAGCCGCAGGTCACTGCCCTGTTCAAGGGCCAGTCGCGGCCGGCCGTCGACCCAGGTCAACACCAGCACATCACCCGGATAAATGAGGTGCGGATTGGCCACTTCCGGATTGACGTACCAGATCTCCGGCCAGTACCAGGGCTTGGTCAGGAATTTGGCGGAGATGTCCCACAGCGTGTCGCCTCGCTGGACGACATAACGCTCTGGTGCATCCGGCGCCACCGGGATCACGTCGCGGTCGATACCACCCTGCTGCGCGCCAGCCCTGTCACCGCCGATCAGGAGCAGGACGGCGATCGCGGCGGGCGCGATCCACTTGAATACGTCATGGCGCGCCATCACTGAAGAACCTCGGTGCAACGATGCTGAGCCCATTTATAATGCAGACTCTAGCAGTATTGTCGGCCAAGTTACACGAAATGCGGACCCTATCACCATGAGCCTTCTCACTATCCTCGAGTTTCCCGACCCGCGGTTGCGCACCGTGGCGGAACCGGTCGAGCGGGTGGATGACGAGGTACGCAAGTTGGTCGACGACCTGTTCGAGACCATGTACGCGGCCAAGGGCATCGGCTTGGCAGCGACCCAGGTCGACGTGCATCGGCGGGTGCTGGTGGTGGACGTTTCCGAGGATCGCAGCGATCCGCAGGTCTTCATCAACCCCGAGATCATCCACCGTGCCGAGCCCGGCCCCACCCAGGAGGGCTGTCTCTCGGTGCCGGGCATCTATGACGATGTCGAGCGTCCCACCCACATCCGGGTGCGGGCGCTGGGTCGTGACGGCCGCCAGTTCGAGCTGGAGGCCAAGGGGCTGATGGCTGTCTGCATCCAGCACGAGATGGATCATCTGCAGGGCA
>JAURMS010000267.1 GCA_030830595.1 Gammaproteobacteria bacterium
GGGACGGGTCAAACACCTGAATAATGGTGTCGCCGACTGAAATGGAGTGCGGCACGAGCACGGTGTCGCTCATGAGGCCGGTCAGCTTCTGGGTGAGGTAGGTCTTGCCTGTACCCGCGTGCCCATAAACGAAAATGGCCTTGCCCGAATTCATGGACGGCCCCAACCGTTCGAGCATGCCCGGCGGCACCACCACGCCGGAAAACAATGCCTCGATCTCGGGTCGGGTCACCTTGCGGGCCCGCACGGTCTGGCTGGCCACCACTGCCAGGTATTGATCGAGTGGAACCGGAGCAGGCCCGATGTAACCGCTCTTGGCGAGAGAGTCCATCGCGCTCTGGCGACCACGGTCGGTCAGACCGTAACGCAGGCCCTGCTCTTCGGCGGACCGCGAGCGGACCTCGATGCGCCCTTCCTGGCGCATGAAATTCAGTAGTTCTTCGATCAGTCCGCCGGCGAGGCCACAGCGTCGCACCAAGGAGGCGAGCGTCAGCACCCCACCCTCGAACAGGTGCTTTTCGACAAGATCACATAGCAGACTAAGTGACAGGCCGGTCTCAGCAACCGTTCGCGGTCGCGGGGCGATGGCACTGGCACTTCGCTTGCCGGAAGAATCCGGCGATTGCAGGGCATCCCTGGCGATTGCGTTCATAACCTACCTATCCACAAAGCCTCGACTCCCATCTGCGTCACCTGCCATGCTCCAAACGCCAGGGTTCCCAAGGCGATCGCAACGCCGTAAGGCACCTTCATGCGCCTGACGTCTTCGCGATCCACCCTCTTGGATCGAGTCCACCCGGCCCAAGCCGCCGCGAACCCTCCCCCCAGCACGAGCGTGACCCCGATCACGAGCGGTGCGAGTGCAAAACCAACCATCGCGCCCACTACAGTCATCGCCTTGACGTCCCCGGCAGCCATGCCTTTCAGCCAGTACATAGGGAGCGTCAACAACAGCGCGGCGACGGCTCCCAGTAATCCACTGACCAGTCCTTCCGGCCCGTATCCGACCTGTCGCACCAGTATCGTGCCGCACAGCGCCAGCAGGATCAGTGCATTCGGTATGGTCCGGTTGCGGAGGTCGGACACCGCCACAACCATCCCGAACAACACCACCCAGCCTACGGGCATATGGAACCCTTCAGCATCATCGATCGTCCACGGGGCGGGGAGCCTCGCGACTCACCGCCCCGCAGACTGCGGGTCAGGACGGATCAGGCTCCCGACAGCGTGGAGGTGATCGTGGTGATAACGTTGCCCACCTCGACGCCCAGCGCCTGGAAGGCGGCGATCACGGCCGCGCCCACCAGGGCGCCAGCGATGGCGTACTCGACGGTCGTCAGGCCGTCTTCGTCCTTCCAGAAAGCGATCAGTGCGGTCTTGAACTTGTTCATGTAACTTCTCTCCGTAGATACAACCAGTTGATTCTATTAACAATCATCCAGACAAACGGCCCAGGACAGGAGACCACTCGCCCTGCTGCAGACGGTTTTTTGACATAACGTGACGACATTCTAGCCGTGTCCGTCAAGCCTCACAAACCAAGCTCCAAGCAGGATCAGGGCCGAGCCTTGAACCCGTCCAAAGCCGAACGCGCGACTCTGGATGGGCTCAGGGTGTCTTCCTATCACCCAACACGACTAGGACACCTTTGTCCCGCGTCAGGACTTTCTTGTTCCAGACACCGCAACCTTGACCCAAGTCTCAGTTTGAGTTTCTGTCAAAGACCAGACAGCCGCGAACCGGAGTAGATCAGTGTCGAGGTCCCAAAACCGGGCAACTCATCACGATTTTCGCGTGCAATGGTTGGGAACAATACCGCCTATGCAGCGGGCAAAGACGAATGAATCCTGAGCATGCCGGCAATCGGCCGGTTCTTTTGTGGATGAGCCTTTCCCTGGCTCCGCCTGACCCGCGTACTGCCGACTTTTTTGCGCAGCACTACGACATTCGATACTTCCAGTCTGCAGACCTTATCCAAGGCCCCCTGCCCGGTCTGGGCAGCACTGCAGGAATATGCTTCGAATGCGAGTGGCCGGAAGCCCCGGAAATGGCGCTGATCAGCGACGTCAAGAGCAGGCATCCCTCGGTGCCCATCCTGCTGTTTACCAGCCACCTCACCGCAGAAGTTGCCACCTGGGCGCTGCGATCCCGGGTCTTCGATTGTCTGTCCAAGCCCTTACAGTTGAACGAGGCATCGGCGTGCATTGAACGGTTGAAGGCGGCACGGACCGCCAGGCGCGACCAGAACGCCCGGTCCACCATCGCGACCTCGCACCGGCCCTCGGCCACCAGGCCGGCCGCCCTGAATGGTTCGGACCGGGTGGTATGGGTCATGGCAGAAATCAAAAGACGGCTGGCCTCGCGACCGACGGAAGCAGACATGGCGGCACTGTGTCGCGTCTCTCCCACCCACTTCAGTCGGATTTTCCGTCGCGAGGCAGGGATGACCTTCCAGCAGTATCTCGCGAAGACACGGCTTGAGCTTGCAAGCCGCTTGCTGGTTGACAGCGAACTCCCCATCGGTGAGATCGCCTTGCGGGTCGGATTCGACGATCCAGCCTATTTCGCCCGATTTTTCCGTCGCCAGACGGGCGTGACCCCAAGCGACTATCGCAGCCGGGCGCGGGAACAACAGACCGCAGCTGGGGAGACCGCGGCGGCCTGATCCCCCACCCTAACGCCAGTCAACCTCGCAGCGCCTCTCCACGTAGGGATCGTCGTTGCGGTCGTAAGCCACCTCATCGTAGCAAACCTGAACCCGCCTACGTGCCGGCGGCACGTTGACGGTCTCCGGAGCCCGGGCTGCACGCTGGTTGGCCACCACGGTGCCCAACAAGAACCCGCCTACGGCCCAGGCCAGATCGTCGTTATCACTCCGCCGCGGACGATGGTGACGGTAATCATGCCGGTTCCTATGCCCATACACGTAACGAACGGAGGGGGCGTCGTAATGCCTGTAGCCATGGTAGCCATGGTGACCACGATCGCCAGCCATGGCGGACATGGGCAGAATCAACAAGAGGGTCGCAGCGAGCAAGCTTTTGCCTGACATGGGTGCCTCCAGCCAACAAGTGTGAACGTGGGAGACAGTCTGCCGGGCACTCGCTGAACGGATCCTGAACCGATCAGGCAGCTCGCACGTCGATCAGCGCAAACCTTTCGACATCGACCAAACCTTTATCGGTGAGCTTGAGGCTGGGAATCACGGGCAAGCTCAGGAAAGCCAGTTGCAGGAAGGGTTCGGACAGCTGGCAGCCGATCGCCCTGCTCGCCTCACGCAGCGCCTCGATCCCTGCTTTCAACTCAGGGGGCGAACCGGTCGACATCAACCCGCCGAGTGGCAGGGACAGAAGCGCGATCACCTCTCCGTTCCTGGCCACGCAGAAACCACCAGCGGACTCGACGAGGGCCGCGAGTGCCACCCGCATATCCTCCGGGGTGCTGCCGACGACCGACAGGTTATGGCTGTCATGCGCCACGCTGGAGGCGATGGCCCCGTTCAGGGCCCCAAAGCCGCTCACGTAGGCGTTGGCTGGCCGGCTGCCGCCGCCGTAGCGCTCCAGCACCGTCAGTCGACTGATCCCGGGCGCATCGTGCCGGTCCACCCGCCGCCCGGTGATGATCTTGCCCTCCAGCACCTCGATCACGTGAACCTGACCCTCCGGTCCAGCGAGGTCTGCCGCCTCGGGCACCGACGCACGAATGGAATTGACGACGGCGGACCGCCCCGCCTCGGCCGAGGGCAATTCCGAGGTGGGCACACCTCGCTTGAGAACCTGACGGATGACGGTGCCATGCATGTCCTCCAACAGGACCAGGTCTGCCTGGTATCCGGGAGCAACAGCGCCTACACGACCCAGTCCATAGTGCCGGGCCACGCTCCAGGACGCCGCGCGGTAGGCCACTTCCGGGGCCACGCCACGGGCGATCGCCGTCCTCACCAGATGGTCGATATGTCCGTCACGGGCAATGTCGTAGGGATTGCGGTCATCGGTGCAGAAACCGATGCTGGTCGAGGTTGCCAGGGTCAGCAGGGGCACCAGCGTCTCGAGATCGCGGGCGACGCTCCCCTCTCGAATCCAGACCGCCATGCCCTTGGTCAGTTTTTCCGCTGCCTCGTCCACCTGCGATGATTCGTGACAACTCGAAATACCCGCGGCGGCGTAGGCAGACAGCGCCTGACCGGACAACAAGGGACAGTGTCCGTCTACCGGTCTGCCCTCGAATGCCTGCAGCTTGGCGAGCGTATCGGGCTCCCTGTTGAGGACTCCCGGCATGTTCATCATCTCGGCAAGGCCGAGGGCCCGAGGATGGCCAGCCAGGCTGGCCAGCTGGGTAGCATCCAGGTGCCCACCCCCGTTGGTCTCCATATGGGTCGCCGGCACGCAGGAACTGAGCATCACGTGCAGGTCCATGGACAGCGTGGATGCCGCATCCAGGAAGTAACGGATCCCGTCCAGGCCCTGCACGTTCGCCAGCTCGTGGGGGTCACAGATGGCAGAGGTGGTGCCAAGCCCCAGAACCGCCTGCTCGAAATGAGCCGGCACCATCATCGAACTTTCCACGTGGACGTGGGCGTCGATGAATCCCGGGACCAGCCAGCCGCCCCTCCCATCCAGCACTCGCTTCGCTTTCAGGCCGGGCTCCAGCCCCACGATCGCGCCATCAATGATCGCGATGTCGCCTTGCCGAAACCTGCAGGAAAAGACGTCCAGGTAATGAACGTCCCTGATCAACAGGTCGCAGGGGATACGCCCCATGGCGGCGTCGATCCTGCGGGCAAGCGGGGCGCTGGAGAGGTTGACCATGGCCAATCCATTGTAGGTTGAAAGTGGCCGGGGACACCCTGCGCTACAGCGCTACACCCGGTGGCGGGCCATTCCCTGGCCCGCCGCATTCCGCAGACTAGAACGGCTTATAGCGCAGGTAGAGATTGCGCAGGATGATCAGGGTGGAACACCCAACTGCGAAATAAGTGAGGCCCCCTACGAGGTCAGCCAGGACCGGTCCGGCGTAGGCCA
>JAURMS010000268.1 GCA_030830595.1 Gammaproteobacteria bacterium
CTGCTTGCCGTAGCTGGCCAGGGTGACGTCGCCAACGCCAAAGAAGTTGAAGCCGCGAGCACCGCAGGCCTGCTTGTCATCCTTGTTGTAGCGGCCACCCACGGTCAGCGTCCAGCGATCCGAGAAGTCGTAGTCGACCTGCCCGAAGAGGGACGTGGTTTCCGTCTTCTGGCGGAAGCTTGGATTGGAGCTGGTGATCGCACCCGGCGCGTACGGAGGGAAGCCGAAGAACAGGTAGGAGGTGGTCCTTTGAACCAGCTCGTACTCGCTTTCCCACCAGAAGCCGCCCAACACGGTCCGCATCTTGCCGTCCATGTACTCACCCTGCCAGCGCAGCTCGATGCTGGTCTGGTCAGCGGTGGTCGGACGACGCGTGCGGAAGGCGTCCAGGGCTACGCCGTCGAATTCCTGGAAGGCGTCTTCATCGGTGTCACGCCAGCCAACGACTGCGTGGATGCTGTTGTTGTCGTCCAGGTCCCACACCGCGTTCAGGGTCAGCGCATCGGTGTGTACGAAGGCTTCCTGCTCAAAGGTGGTGGTGGGCCGCAGGTGATACTGGGTGTCGTTCGGACCGGCTCCGCAGGCCGTGGGGCCGAGCAAACAGAACAACTCACCGGGCTGGGTCAGGGCGGTGACCGGACGGGTGGGCGTCTCGTCGCGGAAAATGTCCGCGATCAGCCAGGCCTCGAAATTGTCGGTGGGCGTCCACAGGAAGTTGGCGGAGAAGCCGAAGAAATCCGTGTCGCCCTCGTCCCGGTTGCGCGAGACGTTGCGGAAGTAGCCGCCGCCGCTTTGCATCATCAGGGTGGTGCGAACGGCCAGCGTGTCGTTGAACATCGAGGGGAAGTCCAGTGCCACGTTGGCATCGAAGCGCTCCCATTCGTCGGTGGTCAGCGTGACGCGACCACCCCACTCGCCGCTGGGCTTCTTGCGACGAACGTGCACCAGGCCACCAATGGTATTGCGACCGAACAGCGTGCCCTGCGGGCCGCGCAGCACTTCCACTGCCTCGGCATCCCAGATCTGCAGCAGCGCGCCGGTGGTCGAGGCGAGATAGACGCCGTCGAGGTAGACCGATACCGCGGGGTCAAGGACTTCTCGACGTCGTTCAGCTGAAGGCCACGAATCGAAATCGCCGCCGTGCCATTGCCCAGGATCGGGTCGATGATCAGGTTCGGAGAGGCGTCGGTGACGTCGAGCAGATCGCGCGCATAGCTGCGCTCGAGGGCCGCGGAGTCCAGGGCGGTCACGGCCACAGGCACAGTCTGCAGGGCTTCTTCGCGCTTCTGGGCGGTGATGGTGATCTCTTCAATCACCGTGGCAGCTTCACGCTGAGCGTGAGCAGGCGCCATCGCGCTGAGCGCGAGCGCGGCCAGCACTGCACAGGGCAGCGGCTTCAACTTCAAGTCTGTCATGAGTCGTAAACCCCTCAAGTGGTTTGTCCAGTTGTTGCAACGCCACGCGCCAGCAGCATTCCGTGCAGGGCAAGCGCTCATTCCGCATTGATTCTGTCGCGCTGAATCCAGAAGTTCAACAGGAACTTGTCCCGCTTTTCGAAACTGCGTCCGCTTCTGTTGTTTTTTTGCCATGCACAATTGATGGACCGGATGCACCGGCCGGCCGGGGCGGTCAGAATGCCCAGTAATGAAACTGTTGATATTGGGCGCCACCGGGGATCAGGGGCGGGCGCAGGTCGAGGCGGCCCTCACGCAAGGGCACGAGGTCCGGGTGGCGGTTCGCGACCCCGGGCGGGCCGCCGCCGGCCTCCCTCGTGGCGTGGAGGTGGCGGCCGCTGACCTGGCCACGGCCGATTGGGGAGAAGAGGCCCTGGCCCGGGCCGCCGAGGGCTGCGAGGCACTTCTTGCCAACTACCCCTCCAGCTCCTTCAACGACGGGGGCTGGCTGATCGATGCCGCGGCGGCCACTGGTCGGGCGGCCGCAATCGCTGGAGTTCGGGTGGTGGTCTTCAACACCAGCCTGCCGCAGCGCGAGCGGCTGATGGGCTACGCGGCTCACGACGTTCGCTTCCGGATGCGTCTGGCCCTGATGGCCAGCCGGGTGCCGGTGGTCACCCTGGCTCCGGTGGTGTTCATGGACAACCTGTTGAGAGGTTGGGCCTTCCCGGCCATCGTGGACGAGGGTTGTTTCCGGTATGCCCACCTTCCCGAGCTGGAGGTGTCCTGGGTCTGTCAGGCCGACCTGGCGAGCCTGATGCTGTCGGCGGCCGCGCGGCCCCAGCTTGGCGGCGAGGTATTCAGGGTGGGCGGGCCGGAAACCCTGCGCGGCGAAGAGGTGGCGCATCGGCTATCTGTGGCGGCAGGCCGACCGATCCGCTTCGAGTCGCAGTCCGTGGACGCCTTCTGTGAGGGCATGCGGCCGCAGGTGAGCAGGCACCCGCCGGCGGAGGCTGCCCGCCTCCTCGAGGAGCTGGGGCGAATCTATCGCTGGTACAACGAGGGCGCCGAGCGGCCCTTCACCGTGGACATGACACCCGTGCTTGAGCAGTTGCCGGTGACCCTGACGCCCTTTTCCGACTGGGCGGCCCACCAGCGCTGGAGCCGTGCATAATCGGCCTGCGCAATCGTCGCCCGCAACCGGGCAGGGGGAAGGATGAAATCGATTCTGGTCAC
>JAURMS010000269.1 GCA_030830595.1 Gammaproteobacteria bacterium
CTCGTTCCCCTCCTCCGCCGACAGGTCGATCTCGGCAGGTTCATCACCGAGGCTCGTCTCCCAGTCCGCCTTGGAGGACGGAATCTCCATGGTGGAATCGAAGTCCGGGAGCCCGGTCTGGAGGGCCTCTGCCTCATTCAGCATCGGCAGTTCCTGGGTACCCATGGCATTCAGCGCATCGAGTTCCGCCGGATCGATGCCCAGGTCGGACAGGGGCAGCTCCGCAGTGACGTCCGCCGACGGCACGCGCTGGATGCGGGTCTCATCGAGGTCCTCATCGAGCGCCGGGAGCTGTTCTGTGGGTGCGGACTGCCGATCGGCGACATTGAAGTCGAGATCAAGGCTCTCCTCTTCCAGGCCGCTGCCGAAGTCGAGGTCCACGCCCGTGCCGCCCTCATCGGGCCCGGACAATTCCACGTCCAGCACGCCCGTGCCATCACCCTCGAGTTCCACGTCGACGCTTGCGGTCTCCGTCTGGCTACCGCTGAACAAGGGATGATCAGGCGCCAGCTGGCGCCCCATGATCAGCACGCGATCCCAGTCCGCCGGGTCGATCTCCGAGCGCACGCCGGACAGGTGGCTGGCCGCCTCGAGGAACTTGCCGCGATTGCCCGAGACGAAAAAAATCTCCAGCAGCTTGAGCTCGAAGTCACGACGACCAGGTTCGGTGGTGAGCGCCCGGGTCATGATTTCCGCCGCGCGGTCATAGAGACCGTAAGCCATCTGGAAGTCGGCCTCTGCCAGGGGATCCGTCTTGCGACGAGGCGTCGCTAACGGCGCTGCAGGTTCGCTGCTGGCCTCGGCCGCCTCGACGGGCGCCGCAGCGGGCGGCGTGACCGGCTCGCTGGAGCCCAACAACATGCCCGACGATCCATCCTCGATCTCACGGGCCGCTGCGATGCGCTCCTCGAGATCGCTCGGCACCTGGAAATCCTCGGCCGAATCGTACAGATCCTCGTCGCGACGTCGCCGACGGTAGCCGTACAACAACCCTCCCAACACCACCGCCACGGCAGCGGCCAGCAGGTACATCCAGTAGGCAGCCAGCTGTTCGATCCACGATTGACCCGCCTGGTCTTCAGCTGCGGCAGAGGCCGGCTCCGCGGCAACAGGCGGGGCCTCTGCCGAGGGTGCCGGTTCCTGTGCCGTCACCTCGGCGGGCTCGGCGGCACCCGCTTCTTCGGGTGCCTGAGTGTCGGACGGCGCCTCCGCTGCCGCAGCCGCCGCTGCCTGCTGTTCAGCGATCGTCGACTGCAGGCGGGCCAGCTCGGCGCTCTTGAGGTCCAGCAGGCGACGGGCCTCGTCGATCTCCCGATTCAACTGTTCCGCCCGCTGCTCGAGGCTGACCGGAGCGGTAGGATCCTGCGGCTGCTCCGCAGCTGGCTCCAGGACGTCCTGTGTCGGACTGTCTTCGGTCGTCGCCTCCTGGGACGGGGCCACCAGACGCAGCTGCTCGGTGCTGTCGCCGGCATTGGCATTCCAGGCTCGATTCTGGTCGCGCAATCTCAGGGCCGCCTCATTGGCCTCGATGACGGCCAGGTCGGCCTCCGCGGGCACTCGCAGGACGGCGCCCGAGCGCAGCCGGTTGACGTTGCCACCGAAGGCCTGCGGATTCTGCTCGAACAGCGCCAGGGCCATGCGGTTGGCGCCGGCCCTGCCGCCGGTGCTAAGCCGGCCCGCGATGGAGTACAGGGTCTCGCCAGGCTGGACCCGGTAGGTCTGCCCGGCATAAGGGCTACCCGATGGCTCCACGCTCGGGGCCGGTGCTGCCGAAACCGCTGCAGGTTCCTGGCGTACCGCCGGCGCAGGCTGGGCGGTGGTGGTCGCGGCCCTGGGTGGCGCCGCCGGCGCAGACTCGCGCGGGGCGAAGACGGGCGGGTCGAGCAGTACGGTGTATTCGCGCACCACCCTGCCCTTTGCCCAGTTGACCTCAACCAGCAATGTGAGAAACGGCTCGGAGACCGGCTGCTGTGAAGACACCTTCAGGACGGCAGTGCCATCGGGACGCACATCCACCTTGAACTGGAAGCCATCCAGGAGAGGAGGACGATCGAGACCGTAGCGATCGAACAACTCCCGCGAACCGAGTTGGGCCTGCAGCGAGGTGATTTCCTCGGCCGTCGGGCTGATCAACTCGATCTCGGCGGCAAAGCGTTCATTGAGGGCAGAGGCTGCCCGCATGTCCCCGAGGCCGAGACCCAGGGCGACCGGCGCCCCCAAGGCCAGCGCGGCAGCCACCGCCACAGATACGCTCCGGATTGTCATGGTCCACGTTCCCCCGCGGCCGCCGCTGGCAACGGCAGCCCAAAAACCGGCACAAGTGCCTGATCAATCATCATATGTTACCCGAGACCGGCTATGTAAGTCAGTGTTTACCCGCAGGACTGTGAGCCAGGCCCGGCCCGCCCGGCAAGCCCGCAAGGCCAAAAAGCGCGACCAGGGCTGCCGCCGCCGCGACGCCGGCGGAGATCCAGAAGGTCACCTCGGGGGAGGCATGCTGCCAGAGCCAGCCGCTGCCCACGGAGCCCACCAAGGCGCCAGCACCGAAACCGACGCTACCGTGCAAAGCCTGTCCACTCGATGCCGCAGTACGCGGAAACAAGAGCCCGGCGATGACCACGGAACAGAGATGGAAGATGCCGAAACTGGCCAGGTGCAGGGTCTGGGCCGCGAAAACGGCACCCAGGCTGTCCGGCCAGGTGGCCATGACGGCCCAGCGCAGCGCCGTGGCCGCAAGGGCCGTCACCATCAAGAAGCGCAGCGGAAACCGCTGCAGCAGGGGCCTGGCCACCATGAACACCGCGATCTCGGCGATGACCGCCCAGGCCCACAGGAGCCCCGTCGCCGTGGCCGAGTAGCCCAACTGCTCGAGGTAGATGGTGAAAAAATTGTAATAGGCGCCATGACTGACCAGCATCAGGAACGCTGCGAGCAGGAAAGACCATACCCGAGGGTCAGCCAGCGCCGACCGGACACCCGGCAGCCCGTCGCGGCCGGGCCCCACCGGCTCGCCATTGCGACCCGCGCGCAGGCTCAGGCGGGTCACGACGATCAGCGCCGCCAGGGCCCAGGGCACGGCAGCCAGGGCCACCCTCTCTACCAGTTCGCCGACCACGACCACCGCCACGATGAATCCGATCGAGCCCCATAGGCGCAGGCGCCCGTAGTCTGCCGAGGCGTCTTCCAGGTTATCGAGGACATGCGCGTCATAGATCGAGGTGATGCTGTTCCAGGCAGCACTGAAGAGGGCGAGGGTGAGGGCCACGGCCCAGAAGCCGTGGAGCCAGCCCATCAGCAGGGCGCAGAGGCAGGACACTTCGGCGGCCCGCCGGAGCCATTCCAGTCGCCTTCCGCTGCGGTCCACGACGTGCGCGAACAAAGGGGGCGCGAAGACGCGCAAGCCGGCAAACACACCCATCAGCAGGCCGATCTGCAGCGGATCAAAACCGATCGACGCCAGGAACGGCGGCCAGTAGGGCACGAACACGCCGACCGCGGCGAAGTACCAGAAGTACCCCTGCGCAAGATGGAAATGCAATCCGCGGCTCAAGTCAGCGGCGCGTGATGTCAGGGGTCGTGCGGACCACCTCGCCGCACTGGGCACGGTGACGCAGGACGTGATCCATGAGCACGATCAGCAGCATGGCCTCGACGATGGGCACCGCCCTGAGCCCTACACATGGATCATGTCGGCCCGTGGTGACGATGTCGACGGGACTGCCCTCGGTGTCGATGGTCTCGCCCGGCACCTGGATGCTGGAAGTCGGCTTGAAGGAAACGTGGACCAGCAGATCCTGGCCGGTGCTGATGCCGCCCAGGGTGCCGCCGCCGTGGTTGCTGCGAAAGCCCGACGGCGACAGTTCGTCACGGTGCTCACTCCCGAGCTGTCGCGCCACCTCCACCCCGTCACCCACCTCGACGGCGCGTGAGGCGTTGATGCCCAACATGGCATGGGCCACGTCCGCGTCCAGCCGGTCGAACATCGGTTCACCGAGACCCACCGGCATGCCGCGGGCGACCACGCTCACCCGCGCGCCCACCGAATCTCCACGCCGGCGCAGGTCCCACAGCAAGGCCTCGAGCTCCGGCAGGCGCGCCGGCTCGGCGCAAAAGAACGGGTTGTCGTTGGCCGAGGCCAGCTCATCGCAACCGAGATCGAGGCTGCCTATCCGCGACAGCCAGCCCTGGACCGTCAGGTGGAGGCGCTCGCTGAGGTATTTCCGCGCAATGGCGCCAGCCGCCACGGTGGCGACAGTGGTCCGCGCCGAAGAGCGTCCACCCCCTCGGTAGTCCCGCAGGCCATACTTCTGCTGATAGGTGTAGTCCGCGTGTCCAGGGCGGAAGCGATCCTTGATCTTGTCGTAGTCCCGCGAGCGCTGGTCGGTGTTCTCGACCAGCAAACCGATCGGGGCGCCGGTGGTCAGGCCCTCGAAGACGCCGGAAAGGATGCGTACCTGGTCCGGCTCACGGCGCTGGCTGGTGAACTTCGAGGTGCCGGTCCTGCGCCGCTCCAGGTCGGCCTGCAGGTCCTCCTCGCTGATCGCCAAGCCGGGCGGGCAGCCGTCCACGATGGCGCCGAGGGC